>CANKVN010000084.1 GCA_947487055.1 Flavobacteriales bacterium | reverse complement strand
GACCTTAAACTGGGTACCGATACCATCCGAAAAACCCTGAAAAAAGATTCCATTCTATCTTTTTCAAGAACACTTAAAATCAAAGCAGGGCAGGGTTGTGCACTTATCGCCGTAGTGGATAGCGGAGCCTGTGCGTGCAAATTTGGTCAGGTGGTATTTCCAGTTCCTGCATTGCAGAATGCCGGCAGGGATACCTCATTGTGTTCTGGTAATCCTTGGCGTCTTGGAAATGCCGTCTCCAAATGGTTTAAATATACCTGGAACCGAAGCGATATTCTTGACAGCTTTGCCATAGGCAATCCCAATTATAATCCTTTAAATAGTGGCACGAGTCCGGATACCCAACTTTTTGTGCTGGTAACCAACAGGGGAGTGTGCACCACAAAAGATACGGTAAGGCTCATCGTGCAGCCATTGCCGCGGTTATCCATGGCTCAGAATCGCTTTGAATTGTGTGAGGGAAGTGCTATCAAATTGCAACCTGTAGCAACTGGTGGCACCGTGCCTTATCAATGGCGATGGTCTCCCGGGAAAACCCTCTCGGATTCTGTTATTTCGGCTCCAATTGCCCGTCCCTTAAGTTCGGTACGCTACACGGTGTCAGTTACCGACAAAAACAAGTGCGCAACCTCCGATACCATTCGCATTGAAGTTAACCCCAATCCTGTGGCGCGTTTCTACTGGCCCGTATCCTGCCAAAATCAAGCTGTGGTGGTTTCAGACAGCAGCCTCCTCAAGAAAGGCATTATCAGCAGCAGGCTATGGAGCACCACCGGTTTCGATACCTTCGGCCTGTCAGTATTGAATCTGAACATGAACGGGAAATCCAAATTGCCTTTAACACTCACCGTTATCAGTGATAAGGGGTGTGCGGATACCATTACGAGAATGGTTGATGTGAAAGCATCGCCAAAAACCAAATTTATCGCCCCTTCGGTTTGTGATGGAGATACAACCAGGTTTTCAAATCTTTCCATGATTGACAGTGGTAGCATCGTGGCCTGGAAATGGGATTTTGCAGATGGTTCCGGCAGCAGCATCAAAACCCCAAAATACCGCTATTCCGATTATGCAGACAGGATGGTGCAACTGGTTGCAACAAGCAACTTTGGTTGTTCCGATACGTTTTCTAAATTGGTGAGGGTGCATCCTGTGCCCAAGTCCGATTTTTCCTTCAGCAATGTGTGTTCCGGAGATAGTTTCACCTTCATTAGCAAAAGCTTATTGTATGGCGATACCCTAAAAAGCCTGTTGTGGAGCTTTGGTAAAACAGATAGTTTGGTCAAACATTTCATTGCTGCATGGGGCAGCTATCCGGTGTCACTCGCCATAGAAAGCATCCATGGGTGTAAAGCATCCAAACAGGATTCTGCAAGGGTGTTTCCGTTGCCCAAACCTTCCTTCTCAGTGGCAGCAGCATGCCTTAATTTACCCCAGGTGTTTAAATCTGCATCGGGTATTCCGCAAGGTACAATAAGCAATTACCGGTGGAGCTTTGGAGACGGCGCCACAGCAGCTATTGCAGCGCCGGTTCACACCTATCTTTCATCGGGAAATTATACAGTAACCCTGTTGCTTACTTCAGATAAAGGATGCAAAGACAGCATTTCAGCTCCTGCAAAAGTTTTCCCTGCTGCCTGGCCGGTATTTTCTGTAAATAACCACTGTTTTGGGGATTCTCTGAGAAGTTTGGCTTCGGTATATGGTACTGGCACACCCAAGTTGTTTAAATGGTTCACAGGCGATGGCGACAGCATTGCAGGGGCTCCCTTACGCCACCTGTACAAAACCCCCGGCACCTATCAGGTAAGGCTTTCTGTGCGCACCGACAGCGGTTGTGTGCGTGATTCATCCGCCAGTATCATTGTATATCCAAAGCCACTGGTGGCATTCGCCGTAAAAAATCCTTGCCAGGACGATAGCCTTGTATTTACCGATCAAAGCAATATCATTACAGGCAGTCTGGGCGTGGCCCAATGGCGCTTTACAGGCTCTGCGGGCGCAACAGGCAGCCCTGTGAAACGGATCATTGCGCCTGCCGGAAATGGTTTTGCAACCCTGAGGCATACCTCGGATAAAGGGTGTAAAGATTCTCTAACACTGCCCTACACGGCATTCGACAAGGTTATTGTTGATTATACAGTAAGTGATGTTTGTTTGGAGGAAACCAGTCAGTTTACCAATTTGTCCCGCTCCGGCGTTGCCCCCACAGCCATTCAATGGGAATTTGGTGATGGAATCAAATCCTCCGTCAACAACCCGGGTTATCGCTATAAATTGGCCGGTAATTATACCACCAGGTTAAGCCTTACAACCTTGCCAGGTTGTATTTACAGCAGTTCTCGTTCTACAACGGTGCATCCCAAGCCAAAGCCCTTGTTCAGCAACGATCCGGATCAGGGAACGATTGTAAATCCCAATATCACCTTCACAGACCAAAGCACAGGAGCCGATACCCTTTGGTACAAGTTCAGCACAGGTTTTAAAACCAATGCCCGCAACTTTACCCATTCTCTGCCCGATAGCGGTATTTTTACCATTACGCAATACGTGAGCACCATGTTTGGCTGCAAGGATTCCTTCTCCAAACAAATTGTTATTCAATACATGTATACCCAGCATGTGCCTACCGCTTTTACGCCGGATGGCAACAACCTGAATGATGGCTTCGGACCGCAGGGGATGGGGATAAAATGGTACTCCATGAAAATATATTCCCGCTGGGGCGAAAAAATCTACGAGACCAGGGAGAGCAGGCCGTGGACGGGTTTATACCAAGGACAGCCGGTTCCGGAAGGAGTTTATGTGGTATTGTTGGAGATAAAAGACTACAAGGGTAAAAATCACTATTACAAAGGCTCCCTTCAGCTACTTCGGGGCGGGAATTAATCCCCTGTTAACATAAATCGCTGCAGTTCGCGGTAAAAGCGCGACATGGGGAAGCCCATTACGTTGTAAAAACAGCCCGAAATTCGTTTTACGCCAATATAACCCATCCAGTCCTGCACACCATAAGAGCCTGCCTTGTCGTAGGGTTGAAAGTGGTCAACATAATATTCAATTTCTTTTTGGCTCAACGGGTGAAATTCCACCTCACTTCGTTCGTGAAAAACCAGCGATTGCGCTGCATTGCGAATACACACCCCCGTAAAAACCTCGTGGCTGCGGCCGCTCAGTGCCTTCAGCATTTCAATGGCTTCATCCCGGTTTTCAGGCTTGTTCAATACCTGTTCTTCCAGGCAAACGATGGTATCGGCGGTAACCAGAATATTGCCCTGGTAATCCTCCTGAAAATGGTTGGCTTTGTGGGCTGCCAAATACTCACATACCCCTTCGCGCACCAGGTAGGAAGGGAATGATTCGTCTGCTTCAATATTCACCAATCCGAATGAAAAACCTGCTTCTGTAAAGATTTGGAAACGCCTCGGACTCTTGGAGGCCAGCAATATTTTTGGAAATACAATCACCATGCAAAGTTACCGCATTGGCGGCAACACAGAAATTCCATTGCTTTGGGTTACTTTTGCCCCAACTTATGAATAATATTGCTGTGATTGGTGGTGGTACCATGGGAAATGGCATCGCCCATGTTTTTGCCCAAAACGGTTATCAGGTGGCTTTGATTGATGTGAAGCCTGAAATTATTGAAAAGGCCTTGGCCACCATTGGTAAAAACTTAGACAGACAAGTTGCAAAAGGCACCCTTACTGAGGACCAGAAGGCTTCTACCCTGGCCAATATCAAAACCCATACCAGCATAGCCAACGGTGTGGAGCACGCAGATCTGGTGATTGAAGCAGCCACAGAGAACCTGGAAATCAAGCTGAATATTTTTAAACAACTGGATAGCCTTACCCACCCCGGATGTATTCTGGCCTCCAATACTTCTTCCATCAGCATCACCAAAATTGGTTCTGTAACAAGCAGGCCCGATAAGGTAATTGGCATGCACTTCATGAATCCCGTTCCGGTAATGAAATTGGTGGAAATTATCGGCGGCTATAAAACCAGCGCCGAAACCCTTGCAAGCATTACTGAATTGAGCAAAGCCATTGGCAAAGTGCCTGCTGCAACAAAGGATTATCCCGGATTTATCTCCAACAGGGTGCTTATTCCCATGATCAATGAAGCGATTTTGTCGCTGGAAGAAGGCGTTGCCGGAGTTTCAGAAATAGACACGATTATGAAATTGGGTATGGCCCATCCAATGGGGCCTTTGCAGCTGGCCGATTTTATTGGTTTGGATGTTTGTCTGGCTATTTTGCATGTGCTTCACGATGGATTTAAAAATCCAAAATATGCACCTTCCAATTTGCTCGTCAATATGGTTACGGCCGGCGATTTAGGTGTTAAATCAGGTCGTGGATTTTACGATTATTCGCACGGCACAAAAGACCTGGTGGTATCACCAAATTTTAGCCTGTAACAAAACGCTTTTTCGCAGTTCGTTATCCCTGAAAGGCCTTGCTGTAGGCCTTCCTATTATTTTACTTGACTTTTGTATTAAATAATATTAATTTCGCACCCCAATTTCGGGATAATATTACCCTATGAAATTAAGTCAATTTAAATTCGAACTACCTGCAGAACTCATTGCGCAGGAACCCCTCAAAACCCGTCATGAGAGCCGCTTATTGGTGGTTAATAGGAAAGAAAAAACCATCGAGCACAAGATGTTTCACGATGTGTTGGATATTTTTGATGAAGACGATGTGTTTGTTGTAAACAACACCAAGGTGTTTACAGCCCGCATGTACGGTCAAAAAGAAAAAACAGGTGCGCAAATAGAAGTATTTCTGTTGCGTGAACTAAACCACGACCTCCGTCTGTGGGATGTTCTGGTAGATCCAGCCCGTAAAATCCGCGTTGGCAATAAACTGTATTTTGGCGATGACGACCTGGTTGCTGAGGTAGTGGACAACACCACTTCAAGAGGGCGTACCATCCGTTTTCTGTTTGATGGCGACGATGAGGCCTTTGCAAGGGTTATCAAAAAGTTGGGTGAAACCCCGATACCCAAGTATATTAACCGTCCTGTAATGCCTGAAGATGAAGGCTGGTATCAAAGTCAGTTTGCCAAATATGTGGGCGCTGTTGCCGCTCCTGCAGCTCAGCTTCACCTTACCCGTGAATTGTTGATGCGTTTGGAAATTAAAGGAATCAAATTTTCAGAAATCACGCTCCACTTAGGTTTGGGCGCATTTAGGGAAGTGGAGGTAGAAGACCTTACCAAGCACAAGATGGACAGCGAATACTACAACATCAGCCAGGATGCGTGTGACATGGTCAACGAATCCATCACCAAGCGCAAGCGCGTTGTTGCTGTTGGCGGATCGGTAATGCGTGCCATGGAGAGCAGTGTTAGTTCCACCAAAACCCTTAACCCAAGCGAAGGTTGGACGGATAAGTTCATTTTCCCTCCCCATGAATTCAGCATTGCCAATGCATTCATAACCAACCTCCACCAGCCGGAAAGTCCGCTATTTATGATGGCCTGTGCCTACACCAGCCATGAATTCATGACCCATATTTATCAGGAAGCCATCAAGGAAAAATACCGTTTCCTATGCTATGGCGATGCCATGTTGATTATCTAAAGGAATGTAAAACCACAAAAAAGCCCCGGAAACGGGGCTTTTTTGTGGCCATTGGGTATCCTATTCCATTGTTTAATGCAGCATCTCGACCCCGAAGGGGTCGCATATCCCTAGCCCGGAGCGGCAGCGACGGGTGGGCGACACAAGGAGACCCCGACCCCGAAGGGGTCGCATAAACGGGCTTACTATTTATTCCAAACCTTCCTCACGTAATACTCACTAAAACCGGTGAGTTGCGAAATCTCTTTGGCGGATTTTTTTTCCTTTCGAAGTTTTTTTACTTGCACCATCCTCAGCTGGTTGATGAATGCCCCTGGTTTTTCCGGCTCGAGCAGGGAATATATCACCGCATTGTTGGTTTGAAAACGTTCCGCAATGGATTTTAAGCTCGCCTGTGCAAGGTTTTCTTTGATGAATATTTCTACATCTTCTCGGGTGGTTCTGGTAACTGCACCATCCGGCATTTCATCTTTGATGGACCTGAGTCGGATACGCAAACGGTAAAGCAGATAGGAGAGTATAGCCACAAACAAAATCAGGGTCACAATCAATGTGATGATGCTGTATGGCACGGGCTGTTTACCCCCAGCCATTTTGGCGGTTCTGTCGGCAAGCTGATCGAGGTATCTTGCATCCAGCACATACAGGCCATCAATGCTGCCGGCAAAGAGACTATCGCCTTGGAGGTAGAGCCCCCTGCGGTTAAATTCTACGCCTTTGATGAGCTCAGACAATTTGTTCGAAGCGGTGTTATACCGATACAGCCCCGCATCCGTGGCGATGACAAAGTCAGAACCACCCAGGTGCTGCAGGGTATGCGCTTTTTTTAATGTGGTAAGCTTTTTATAGGAGCCGTCGGCATTCACAGCATACAAACCCTCACTGCACAGCAGGTAGTTGCTTAGATTGCCTATAAATCCATCCAGGATGGGTTCTGTAAGCGTAAAGTTTACCTTGGTGTTTTTGGTCGTCGGATTGATTGACATGAAGGCTTTTCCGGCCGCGAAATATACCGAGCCGCGGTTTTCTCCCAACAGTGTCACTTCGGCGTCTTTTTCTTTAACCTTAAACAAGGGATGAGCTTCGGTGAGCGCTTCATTTATGGCCATCAGGTCTGTTTTTGCAGATACGATGTATTGTTTATGGTACTTTGAGTACAATATATCACTCGCCCAGTCGGAGGTGTATCCTTTTGGCAGATCCAGTCTTCCTACCGGCAAACTCTCGCCACCCCGGAGATCGGCGATGAGCAGGGAACTATAGCAGATGAAAGCCTTTCCATTTATTTCGCGTATGCGGCCGTCCGTAAAGCCAGGAAATCGCGCACTTGCATCCAACTTGTGTCCCCGGTAGTAGATGCCGGAGTAGGTTCCTACAAAATTTCGGGATGCTGTTCTCACGCTGTGATTTCGGTATCGGTGATCGAAGGGCAGAATCTCGTAGATGTGCATTTTGCCTCCGGAAGTAATGAAAAAGAAATCTTCCGTTCCGGCGTGGTACTCGTCCCGGCTATCTGAAGAAAATGGAAGCATTCGGCTGTAGGTGGTCTGGTTGTGGTACTTTATTCCGTCAGGGTCAATAATGGGCAATTCTTTGTTGTCCAGTGTCAGGTATCCTATCCGGTTGTCAAGTTTCGACATTGCCGTTCCGTCGTATTGGTGAACCCCCTCTGATGTGCCTGCGTATATTTTGCCGTCACCGCCTTTCAGCACATTGTAAAAAAATGGCCTGGAAATCATTGAATAAAGGATGGTGTCCCTCAGCTGAGCCCATGCCGGTAACATCCACAGACAGGCGACAAGGATTAGGAGTTTTTTTGAATGCAGGGATTTCAATAGAGCGTATTTTTAACACTCACAAAGAAATGTCACATATGTGATAATTTAAAATTATCATTAAAAAATAGCACATTGTTTTGAAATAATGCCATGATTGCAGGGTTGGTTGGGCTGTCACAAGCAGGGTAATTTTGTAATGAATATCAATATTTCACAATGTTTCACTTACTCCATTCTGGATTATCGCTTGCTGCAACGCGATGTAGACGGCAAATACAATATCACTAAAATTACTTCGTAGCTAAAAACCCTCCAACCATGTACTATAAAATTAAGAATTCCTTAAAATTTGCTATCCTAATGTTCCTGCCAATTTCCAGTGCTTTTGGACAGGTTTTAACATTAAGCACTACGGGCCAAACTGGCACATCGGGCTCCAACTGGAGTCTAAGCGGAAACACCATCACAATCAGCGGAGGCAATGCAGACATCAATGTTAGTGTTGTTAATGGCCATTTATCAGGAAACAGCCTTACGGTTAGTGGAGCAAACTCAATTACTGTTTCTGGAGCCATAAGTTGGACAACGAACCAAATCCTGACATTAAGCGCATCTGGTAACATAACCATCAATAATTCAATAACAGCATCCGGATCAGCAGCCGGCTTAAATTTATATTATGGTGGATCGAATGCTACAACCGCTCCTACTGCTGGCACTTATTACGCCCTGGTACAAAGAAGCAGAAGTAAAATTCAGCTTTCTGGTTTGAGTCCACTTTTGCGAATTGGCAACACCACTTACACCGTATACAATTCGCTATCAGCGCTTTCCACGGCCATGGCCTCATCTTCGAGTGCAACCCGAGCGGCGCTTGGCAGTGACATTACACTTACCCAAACGTACTCGAACAGTGTTTTCGACATCGCATTCGCCGGGGTTTTTGATGGTTTAGGGAACATTATCGATGGCTTAATTATCCGAAACAGTGGAGGTGCCTCCACCAAAAACAACCTGGGTTTGTTTAGCCAATTTCAAGGGGCCACCGTTAGAAACCTTGGTATTACCAATATCGATATTCAAACCAACTCTACCGCCGCCGGAACCACCGGCTCCGAATACCGCATTGGTGGATTGGTGGGTAATGTGGGAAATTCCGGATTGAGTTCAGGATATGCTAACACTGCTTATACTTCAACCATTGAAGGTGTATGGTCATCAGGAAACATCTCAGCGGCTAATAACAGTGGAACCGACAATAGCACTGCCGGAGACCGTCAAAAATTCTATTTTGCAGGCGGCATAGTGGGCAGCCACAACAATGGAACCATGAACCTAAGCAGGGCCTACAGCACGGTGAATGTGAGCACCGCCGGATCTTACACGGATAATCTGGCAATTGGCGGATTGGTTGGCGATATAGGCATAAACACCAGTCTTCCACACACACACACTCAAGCAACAGCAATCCAGTTGGCCTGTACAGTAAGCAAATCATTTACAACAGGTTCATTAATATCAGGAATCTACGGTTTATATTACGGTACCGGCGGGGTAATCGGGGTTGTATACACTGTAGGTTGCACATTTGAGGATTGTTACTCATGGGGTAGCGCAGTATCTAATGCTTCATTCGGTGGTTTAGTTGGATATGCATCAGGCGGAACTTTCAGACGGATTTATACAACACAATCTACTGCAGGTGCCGGTGCGATTACATCGGCTTCTAATTCATATACATCAGTTACTTCAACAACCCCAACAAGCGGTACAACGTTACCAACCGGTTTTGGAAGCACAGAATGGTCTAAAGCAACAGGTGAAAGGCCCATACTTGTTGATCTGGAAACCGCCCCCACTCCGTTATACATTAAAGTAACCACTGGGGGATCGAGCTCTTTTGGTAACTTAAATATCGCCTATACGATAGTTGATGGCTCGGGCACCACGGTAAATCTTACCTCGTTGGGCCTGTCCACCCCTACCGGCACTCCTGTGTTTACCATTACCAACTTAACTCCCGCAGGCACATACAACGATGTTTCCTATATCACGGGTCTAACCTTGACCGGTTCCAATGCAGCCTTATATACACTTAAACCATTCCCTACCACAACACCTGCTTCGCATACCATAACCTGCTCCGGTTCTTGTGTTACCTATCCCATTACCCA
>CANKVN010000083.1 GCA_947487055.1 Flavobacteriales bacterium | reverse complement strand
CCAAAACAAGATTATTGACATGGATGTATTTAATTTGCATTGATTTTTTTGGTTATTAAACAACAAGGTTATTAAATGAAACTGATTATTCCAATGGCAGGCATGGGCAAACGCATGCGCCCTCATACCCTCACCGTTCCCAAACCCCTGCTGCCTGTGGCCGGAAAACCCATCGTTCACTGGCTTATTGAAGATATTGCTGCTGTTTGCGAACAGCCCATCGATGAAATTGCTTTTGTGATTGGTGATTTTGGCCAGGAAACGGAAGCTAAATTGCTGGAAATTGCAAAAAGTGTTGGTGCCAAAGGCCATATTTGCTACCAGCACGAACCCCTGGGCACCGCCCATGCCATTCTTTGCGCCAAGGAAAGCCTGAAAGGGGAAGTGATTGTGGCCTTTGCCGATACCTTGTTCAAGGCTAAATTTCACCTGGATACCAATCCTGATGGCGTAATCTGGGTGCACAAAGTAGAAAACCCCTCCAGTTTTGGTGTGGTGAAACTCGATTCTGATAACCATATCACCGATTTTGTGGAAAAGCCCACAGAATTTGTTTCTGATTTGGCCATCATCGGTATCTATTATTTCAAAAGTGGTGAAACCCTTCACCATGAGCTGCAATACCTGATTGACAACAATATCCAGGAAAAAGGCGAATATCAGTTGACCAATGCCCTGGAAAACATGAAGAACAAAGGCATGCTGTTTAAACCCGGAACCGTTGATGAATGGTGGGATTGCGGCAACAAAGACGCTACGGTTCATACCAACAGACGTTTGCTGGATACCCGTCAGGAGTTGTTTCTTGTGGCTCCGGAGCGCGTTAAAGGTGGCAATAAACTTATAGAACCGTGCTTTATCGGTGAGAATGTGCAGCTGAATGGCTGTATTATTGGTCCGTATGTGAGCATTGGCGAGAATACCATTATGGAAAACTGCGTGGTTTCCAACAGCATCATTCAAAGCAATAACCGAATCAGCAACTTGGATTTTACCAACAGCATGATTGGTAACCACGTGGTGCTGGATGGCAACAGCTGCGAACTCAGTCTGGGCGATTTTAGCACACAATCATGAGGGCCTGCGGCAGTTTCCTGCTGCCGTTAGTGCTTTCGGTGGTTTCGTGCGGCACCCGCAAACCGGTTCCTGCTGCTTCTGCAGCGTTTGATACCGCATCGCTGCGCCAACAATTTTACGAGGCTGAACTTCAATTTCAGTCAGGCAACTGGCAGCAAGCAGATTCGTTGTTTCGCCGCTTTGCTTCCAAACCCTACAGGCCCGCGCCTGCTTATTACCGTTTGGCATGTATCGCCGCTCAAAATGGCAAACTTCAACAGGCGCTTGTCTGGAATGCCAAGGCAAAAGCAGCTGATACCTCCTTGCTGGATGCGGAACTGCTTGACGCAGAAATTTTTGAAAGAACCAACCAGTACAAGCTGGCAGGGGATGTGTATGCGCGGAGGCTTAAAACCCGCAAGAGGGCCTGGACCTGCTATACCGATGCCGCCCGATGCTATGGTTACGGACGCAATTGGAATGAATTGCTGGACTTATGCCAAAACTGGGAAAACGAATTTGGTTTGATGGAGAATATCGCTGCCTACCAAAGCATGGCCTACAGTGGTTTAGGTGACTTCAATGCCGCCGCCGCCAGCTGGGAAAGGCTAAACCGAAAATATCCCGATCGCAGGCAATACAGGCTAAAGCAGTTTGAAGTGCTCATGGCTGCCGGAGAAAAAAAACGCGCCGGGCTTTTGCTGGATTCCATGTTGCTCGCATACCCAAACAATCCGGAATTGCTGGCCTTATCCTGCGAGCGGATGGACAATGCACCCATATCCCAGTATGTGAAGATTGCCGCTACACCTGGGATTACTTTTCAGGCAAAGTGGAAGTGCCTGTCAAAATTTGACAACCCAATGCATCGGCTATATGACAGTTGTGAACCGTTGTTCAAAGAACTGGCCACAGCGCATGCCACTGAACCACTGGCCCTTAAAGCAGTAGGGCGATGGTTTTTGAAGCAGGGTAAATCTGCGGCAGCGGCGCAGTATTTGAGAAAAGCACTGAATTACGGGCCGTCGGATATGCAATTGTATGGCAGTTATCTCTATGCGCTTTCAATGGGCTGCCAGGCCGATTTGTTGCAATTAACCTGCGATACCCTACAGGAGCTCTATCCCATGGGCCACATCAGTTTTGCCTACACCGCATGGGCGCATTTGCTGGGCGGCAGGTTTGGTTTGGCACTGCAATCTTGCGAAACGGCAGCCCGGATAACCTACGACGAATCAACGGTAAACGAGCTGGCCGCCCTAAAAGCTTTGATAAATATGCGTTCCGGCAACAAGCCCGACGCATCCTTCAAGCCGCTCACCAACTGGCAGGAAGCGCAGAATCCCTGGCAAGTGCTGGCCTCTGTGGAGTGGTATTTGCTGGCAAACGATTTCGCCAGTGCCACAATGGGAATAGAATTTGGGGAAAGAAAGACTATTGATTATCCGCTGTGGCCAATGTTGCAGTCGGAATGGATGTTGTTACAAGGCCGCATAGCTTTAGCCTCGGGCGAAAAGGTGGAGGAAACAGCCAGCCACTTGTTAAAATCAATGCCAGAAAATCCTGCTGCGCAGGAATTGGCAGGAGATTTGTATTTGACATTAACAAAGAAAGACCCCAAATACCAAGACATGGCGTTAAAGCAATATCTGGAGGCCCTTACCTGCAAACAAAATTACAGGGGGCCGGAGCTGGTCAGGAAAATAAATCCAATCAAAAATCGTTAATTACAAACATTGAGAATCTTCATTATTGCCATCCTAAGCCTTGCTTTCCTGGGGGCATGCAAATCCAAAAAAAATATTGTCGCTGAAAAGCGCGTGGATATTATCACCCTAAAAACAGATACGCTGTTGGTGTTGAAAGGAGATGCCATAAACCGCAAATCGTGGAAGCATTTTTCAAGCAGAATGGGCATTGATTATATCGCTGGCGATGGCCAGGAAATGAGTGGAACCATCAGCGTGCGTATGCGCAACGACAGTATCATTTGGTTTTCGGTTTCTGTTGCCATGGGAATTCAGGTTGCCAAGGGAATCATTACCCACGATAGCCTGTTGATGCTGGATTTGTACCACAAAGAATATGTACGGGCAAGCATAAAAGACCTTTCCACCATGCTGGGTGCAAACGTATCGCTCCGTCAACTGCAGAACATCATCCTTGCAAACCCTGTATTTGATACCCTTTATTACCAGAAAGACAGCCAATCCGGTGGGTGGTATGTGCAGCAGCCGCCATTGGCCAACCTGCTTTTCACCGGCCGCTCCGGAAACATTGACAGTTCGGTGGTGGCGGAATCAGGCCAGATGCGCCAGCTGAAATCGGTTTATGAAGGAGAAATGAGTGCCGGTTCCTATTCAATTCCCGAGCAGATGCGGCTTACAGCCTTTGGTGACAAAAATACTGTACGGTTGTTTGTTACGTTCACAAACCCAAGTGACGCCGTAATACCTTCGTATCCGTTTTCTATACCTGCGGGCTACACCCGAAAAGAATAATGTTGAACCGAGCGCTGTGCATACTTTTACTGCTGTTGTTATGCCCCTATTCAGGACAGGCACAATCGCGCAGGGATCTTGAAAAGAAGCGCAGGAAAGTTCAGGAAGAAATCACCTACACCAGGGGCATTCTGAAAAAAACCAGTGCCCAAAAGTCTGCTACCCTCCATAAAATCGGGGCGATTAACCGCATCATCGTGCAGCAGGGAGAGGTTATCAAAAACCTCAAAACAGAACTGGTGGAGGCAGACAGCGAAATAAACAAGCAGAGCATGACACTGGGCGAGTTGAAGAGCGCTTATCAGTCAGAGCAGCAAAAACTTCGCAAAACCATCCTAAAAGCCTACAAAACGCGTAAAACAGCCAATGGGCTGTCCTTTATTTTTGCTGCTGTAACCTTCAACCAGGCGGTAAAAAGAATGAGATACCTGCGGAGGTTATCCGATTACCGAAAGCAGCAACTGGGGATTTTGGAAGAAAAAGCCAGCCATGTAAAACAGGGATTACAGGCCCTGGAATCCATAAAGAACGAAAAGACCAGCATCTTACAAACCGAGAAACAGGAGCAGGTGCAGCTGGAAAATGACAAGGTCCAAAAGTCATTGTTGGTAAACTCCCTGGCGGGTAAGGAAGCAGAACTAAAGAAAAAAATCCGGGAAAATGAATATGCCGTTGCCCGGCTAAACTCCGCCATTTCAGCGATGATTGCTAGGGAAATTGCAGCAGCAAGAAAAAGGGCAAGGCAGCAAACCAGCAAGGACAATACTTCGGTTGCCGCCAACAACCGCACAGGCAGCACCAAACCAAACCGTTCAACATCTAATGCAATCGTATTAACCCCGGAAGCGCGTACACTCAGCGATAATTTTGCGTTTGGCCGCGGTAGTTTGCCCTGGCCGGTGGAGCGAGGCTACATTTCCCAGTATTTTGGTGTTCACGCCCACCCTGATCTGGCAGGTATAACGCTGGTGAACAATGGCATTGACCTTACCACATCAGAAGGCAGCAATGCCCGGGCGGTTTTTAAAGGTTCCGTTTCGGCCATTCTGGATATTCCCGGTCAGGAGAAAGCCGTTTTGTTAAACCACGGTGAGTACTACACTGTATACAGCCGTTTAACACAGGTCTATGTGAGCAGGGGTCAGGCTGTGGAAGCCAGGCAGGCATTGGGTAAAGTATGGACGGACGACGAAAATAAAACCATTTTGCAGTTTCAGGTTTGGCAAGGTCAGTCCAAGTTAAATCCTGCAGGTTGGTTGGCTTCGCATTAATCAGGTTAACTTTGTTGTATGAAAATAGCTGTGGCAGGTGCCGGTGTAATGGGCTCAGGAATTGCCCTGTGTAGCATTCAGGCCGGATATGAAACCCTTTTGTTTGATTTAAATGCTCAGGCGGTAGACAAAGGGAAAGCGTATATAGAAAACGAACTCAACAAAGCTGTTAGCAAAGGAAAATTAGCGGCAGATGCGGTTGGCGGTATCCTCCAAAAATTAACCTGCACTACCCACATAAAGGATTTACAAGCCGACCTTATCATAGAGGCTGTGGTAGAGAAACTGGATATCAAGCAAAGTCTTTTTGCTGAACTGGAGGCCATAAACGGGCCGAAAACCATTTTGGCTACCAACACCAGTTCCATTCCCATTACCCAAATTGCACGCGGTTTGTCCAGGCCCGAAAGGTTGGTTGGAATACACTTTTTCAATCCGGCCCATTTAATGAAACTGGTGGAAATTATTTCCGGTGCAGTAACCGATAGCCAGGTGGCTCAGCAATCGTTTGATTGGGCAGTATCCCTGGGCAAGAAGGCTGTTTATGCCGCGGATGCTCCGGGTTTCATAGTTAACCGTGTTGCCCGCCATTATTATGTAGAAGGCTTGAAAGTGCTTGAAGAACAGGTTGCCTCCATGGAAGCCATAGACCGTTTGTGCGAAGCCAGCGGATTTAAAATGGGCCCGTTTCGCCTGATGGATTTAATCGGTGTTGATACCAATTATTCCGTTACCAGTTCGATGTATGAACTGTTTGGTTATGATGCAAAATTCAGGCCCAGCCGCATTCAGAAGCAGAAAGTAGATGCCGGACACCACGGCCGCAAATCCGGACAGGGTTTTTATACATATGAGAAGTAGCTTCATCATTTGCGCTTTATTCCTGTGTTTTTGCGTATCGTGTAAAAACAACAATGTTACTGAGGCCATACCCAAAGGACCGGTGAACATTACGCTTGATTTGAATTTGCTGGATTACCAGCACCTTTTGGTACCTGGAGGTTTCACCTACGTGGAGGGTGGGGTAAAAGGCGTGCTGATCATTCATGATTACGACGATAACTGGTATGCATTTGAGCGCACTTGTGCCTGGCAGCCGCTAAATGCCTGTTCCAAAATATGGGTGGATACACAAAGTATTCAGTTGAAGTGCGGAGAATATGCCTCAGGAGGCTTTCAGCCATGCTGCGAGAGTAGGTATCTTTTTGGAGGATTGCCCTTAAAAGGACCGGCTGCGGGCTCACTGGCAAGGTATAACATCAGCAGAAGCGGGAATTTACTATACGTTTACAACTGAGTGATCTGCGTCGGTAAACAATGAAAATCAATGGAAAGGGAAGTTTTTTGTGACACTTTCCTGACAAACACCAATTAAAAGTCGTGCGTAAATTTTCATAAAAAAATTTTTTTTTGTGCGAAGTTCTTATATTTGTTGCCCGTTAACAATTTAATAAACCAAGAAAAAAAGCTTATGATGCATAAATACCTAGGAAGATTTTTTATCACTTTAGCAATATTGGCAACGCTTAACCAAAGCAATGCGCAGACAGCTGATGCCCCTATGAGCGTAGAGGCAAGTGTGGGCCTCAGGGAATATTTGGGAGACCAGGGTTCTTCCTTGTTTTTTCAGAAAAAGCCAGAATATCAAGGCGCCGGTATCAACTTTGGGTATTACTTGAATCCAATGTTTGATGCTGTTGTTAATTTGAGCGCGGGCGACGTGGGATACAAAAGAGAGGTTTCCTGGATGACCGAGCCCTGGAAATATCAGTCATTCCGCGCCAATACTGCCGATCTTACCTTGGGTGCAAGGTTCAAACTGAACTCGTTTTTTGCTGAAGATTCAAAAATAATACCTTACCTCTATGGTGGATTTGGCGCCTACTATGTACACAGCCAGGTGCGCTGGGGTAATCAGAACGAAATTCAGAATGCCATCACCGAGATGGGAGCCGCAGTACAAGGTGGTTT
Source organism: Flavobacteriales bacterium (assembly GCA_947487055.1). Taxonomy (GTDB): domain Bacteria; phylum Bacteroidota; class Bacteroidia; order NS11-12g; family UBA955; genus RGEC01. Next base: position 2,822 of record CANKVN010000083.1, on the reverse strand, counting down.
GGGTGTTTCATTTAACCTGAGCGATCGTATTGGTGTTCGCTGGTCCTGGACCGCTACCTACACCATGAACGACCGTTGGGATGGAGCAAATGCCCCCGGCAGTGCAGATCCCTCCATGCCTCTGGTAAATAAGCTTTGGAAAACCAACGATATGTGGGGTTACAATTCCCTAGGACTTACCCTAGCCCTTGGCGAAAGCAAAGGACCAAGCAAGTGCAAGGATAAAGATGAAGATGGTGTTTGCGACAAATACGATCTTTGCAAAAACACGCCTGAGAAGTACCGCAAGTTTGTTGACAGCGTAGGCTGCCCTGCAGACCGCGACCGCGATTCAGTATATGATGCTGACGATGCTTGCCCGGATGTAAAAGGCCTGGTGAAATTTGCCGGTTGCCCCGATACCGATGGTGATGGTGTAGAAGACAGCAAAGACAAGTGCCCTAAAGATGCAGGAAGCCCTGAAAATGGCGGATGTCCTGATGCTGACGGCGATGGTGTGCTCGACAGAGAAGATAAATGTCCTAATGTTGCAGGCGTACTGGCCTTGAATGGTTGCCCTGACCGCGATGGAGATGGTGTTGAAGATGGTTCAGACAAGTGCCCGGATAAAGCTGGTAGCGTTGCTTCTGAAGGATGCCCCGATACCGATGGTGATGGCGTTACCGATAACGTGGATAAATGCCCTACCAAACCTGGAACTGCTGCAAACAAAGGCTGTCCTGAAATTAAAATAGAAACCAAAAAGGCCATTGAACAGGCTGCCAAGAATATCTTCTTTGAAACCAGCAAGGACTTATTGAAGACAGAATCTTATGATGACATCGACCGCTTGGTTAAAATTTTGAAAGAATACTCAGAAGCGTCTGTAACCATTGAAGGTCACACAGATTCTGATGGAGACCCTGCCAAGAACCTGGATTTGTCTCAGCGCCGTGCTGATGCCGTTGTGGTTTACATGTTGTCAAAGGGAATTTCCCCTGAGCGCATGAAGGCTGTAGGATTTGGTGATACCCGTCCTAAAGTGGCAAATAACAGCGTGCTTAACAAAGCCACCAACCGCCGCGTTGAGATTCTGGTAACCTACTAATAAAAGACAATAATCATGGAGAGGCCACCCTTAAGGTGGCCTTTCTTATTTTTGTACAGTTATGTCTGAAAGGCGTTATTACCTTAGGTTGAATGAATCGGTACTTGCTGTTTGTAAGTCCATGATTGGTATGCAGCTCGATTCGCTGGTTGCTGAACAAATGCAAAAGGATCTATTGTCTGAGGAGATGGTATTGATTCCGGAGGTCCATTTGGTGGTCTCTGAGCACCCCAATGGCATTCAGCTAGGCTTGGATGCCATGGATGAACCAGGATTGCCTGTAACCGAAACGCTGAGCGTTAAAGAGGCAGAAATAGAAGCGCGCAATGTTATTGTTAATCTGCCGGCATGGTTTATTGTTCAGAAAGTGGAAATCTGGGCAGAGAAAGTACAGGCCGATGCAGGGAAGGACAATGTTCAGCAGTTTACCGAAAATACCTTGATGATTTCCTCTGCATCGGGTTTGCGGCTGTTGCTAACCCCGGATCATCCCGGATCTGGATTCAGGGTTATATTTGGAGAAGCTGAAATTGAATCGCTGCTGGATTCAGGGCACTATGTGCTTAAGCACGTGCTGGATTGAACGATAACCTAGGCTTGCCAAAATATTTCCAAAGCAAAGCGCATAATTGCATATTAAGGATTTACCAGCAGTTTCACGTTCTGAAGAAAGCCTTCTCCCTGAATATGAAGGTTGTAAATGCCTTTGCCGATGTTGCTAAGGTTTATGCTAGCCTGCCCGCCATCGCTGCTTCCGGATGCCAACAACTGCCCGGTTGTGTTGTAAAGTGCCCAGTTATACGGTAGGCTTTTTTCGCCAGCCGATAAAAACACCACCGATGCTGCAGGGTTGGGATATATGCTAACCATAGGGCTGTTTTTGCTGCTTTTGGTTTGCACAAGGCATATCTCCGACAAATGCTCGGAGCCATTCTCATCAACTTGTTTTATTCGGTAATAGGCTTCAGGTAAATCCTCATGTTCATCCACGTAGCTGTAATGGTTTGCATTATGGCTGTTTCCGGCCGCGGCCAGGCTGTCCAGGGCTACAAAGGATTTTCCGTTGCTGCTGCGCTCAACCACAAAGCTGCGGCTATTGGTTTGAGAGGCTGTGGCCCACTGAATGGTGTTGGTGCCGGGTTTGGTATTGTTACAGCGCATGTATAGCCATGAAACAGGCAATAATACGATATCATCACCGATGGCAAAGGGTGAGAATGTGCCGGTGTAGCCGGTGTAGCTTAAGGTCATTGGGTATCCAGAACCCACTGTATATAGGCCGCTAATAGCAGCCCAGCTGCTGCCGTTGTGGTGATTGATTTGCATGGCAGGAGTTCCCCCTACTTCCTCCCCAGAGTTCCACTGGAAAGTAAAGTTAACGCCGCTTCCTGCATTGGCGTTGGTTTTGTTGATTTGCCAGGTTCGATCGACCCGAGGCGTGGCGACAGTGGTGCCGGAAAGCCCGTTTGTATAAACGGCATCCTGTACCCGCACCGTAAAATCATCGGCCGTGCCGGTGTTGTTGGTGATGGTGACCGGGTTGTAGGCGCTGTTGCCCACCGTGAAGGTAAATGCGGCTGTGTTACTGAGGTTCTTTTTGAGTGTGCCGGTGCTGTTGGTTTGGAGGTAGTTGCTGGAACTGCCACCGTTGATGCTTCCCGATAGGGTGAGGTTGTTTGCGCCTAGAATGAGTTTGTTGCTGAGGGTGAGGTCTCCACCAACTATCACATTACCT
>CANKVN010000082.1 GCA_947487055.1 Flavobacteriales bacterium | reverse complement strand
CCTGTGCAATTCCAGCCAGGAAATAAAGGCAAAGCCATGCGAAAGCAATTACCTTTTTCCGCATCAGTCAACCGGTTTTTTATGTTTCCAGCGGCGGTGGCTCCACAACCATACTTCGGGCTGGGTTAATATATCCTGTTCGGTAGCCCGGGCAAGCATTTCCGTTATTTCGCCTTCCTTGGTTTCCGCAGGATTTTGACAAAGCAAACGGGTGTGGGCTTCATAATAACCACGCTTAATCTTACGAATCTGCAAATACCATACTTCATGGTTAAACTTCCGTGCAATTTTTTCCGTACCCCACATAAACGCTGTTTCCTGATTGAGGAAGGTGGTCCAGTAAACATTTTTTCCGCTGCTGGGATTTTGATCTCCCATGAATGCAGTTGCCGTAACCAATCCTTTTTGACCAGCCATAACCCGCAAGGTTTGCTCCATAGGGATGGGCATGGTGCCGAACTTACTGCGTATGCCAAACATCAACTTCTCGAAAAACGGATTTTTTAGCTGTTTGTATATGCATTGCGCCTTTTGTTTCGAACACAACTGCGCCGCCATACACACCCATTCCCAGTTGCCGGCATGGCTCATAATGATGATGCTGCTTCGCTTTTCCTCATTTGCTTCATCGTATAATGACTGTGAAACATTAACCAGCCTTTTCTTCAGGGTTTGTGCATCCATGCTCATTCCCTTAAAGCTTTCCAAAATCAAATCGGTGAGGTGGCGGTAGAATTTTTTTTCCGTTGTAAGCAGCCATGCTTCATCTTTATCCGGGAAAGCATTTTTCAAATTTTGCCGTACCACCTTTACCCTGTAGCTTGCCACCCTGTAAAGAAAAAAACAGGCAATATCAGAAAGCGCATACAACACAGGAAAAGGCAATAAAGAAATGCCCTTAAGCAGCGGATAAACGAAAATACGCAGCATTGCTTTCGGCAAATATTAACTAAAATAGCGGAAGTCCTGACCTGGTTTAATCACGAGCAAGGTTTCGTACATCAGATCAATGCAGCTTTGAATGTCGTCTTCATGCACCATTTCTACGGTGGTATGCATGTATTTCAGCGGCAACGAAATGAGCGCCGAGGCAACACCATGGGCACTATAGGCAAAACTATCCGTATCGGTACCGGTACTGCGGCTTACCGCGCTGCGCTGAATATGAATTTTCTTCTTTTTGGCTGTTTGTATCAATAGTTGCAGGAGGTTGTTCTGAACAGCCGGGCCATATGTAAGCACAGCACCTTTTCCGCATTTGCATTCTCCTTGCTTTTTCTTGTTGTAAAGGGGAGAGGCGGTATCGTGGGTAACGTCTGTGCAAATGGCAACATCCGGCTGCAGGCGGCGGCTAATCATTTCTGCACCCCTGAGGCCAATCTCTTCCTGCACGCTGTTTACCACATATAGGGTGTAAGGCAATTTCTTTTTGTTGTCCTTCAATTTCTTCAGCACTTCTGCAATGATGAAACCACCCATCCTGTTATCGAGTGCCCTTCCCACAACATACTTTTCATTCAACCACATACAATCTGCCTCAAATACTGCAACAGCTCCAACATGAACACCCATGGCTTCTACCTCTTTTTTGCTGTTACATCCCAAATCTATAAATACATTCTCTTGTTTGGTTTCAGGGTCTTTGCCTTCGCGAACGTGAATGGCAGGCCATCCGAAGATACCTTTTACAACATTGCCGTTTTCACAGTAAATATTGCATCGCATGCTCGGTGCAATTTGAAAATCACTGCCACCATTGCGAATTACATAGATATACCCATCTTCTGAAATGTAGTTTACAAACCAGCTTATTTCATCGGCGTGAGCCTCAATAACCACCTTGTATGGCTGACCGGGATTAACAATTCCCACCGCCGTGCCGTAGGTGTCTACCAATTGATCATCAATTTCGGGTTTTATATAATCCAACCACAATTTTTGTCCAGAGCTCTCAAACCCTGTAGGAGAAACATTATTGAGGTATTTCTCCATGAATTTCTTTGCCTCTTTGCGCATGGTTTCGAAACTACGAAAAAATGTTGTTATTATTGTGTAGTTGAAAAGAAGAACCTTTCTTGATAATGCAACTATCCCTGCGAACGCCGAACACATTTCTAAACCTAGAATAGATTTCGGTATAAAGCCACTTCTTAAAGCAAACATCGCGAAGTAAATCAATGACCATAAACAACAAAGCGGGATTTATTTTGCCTAAGAAAATGATAATGGCGTTGCTGATGGTGCTTATTTCCGGCTTCTCCAAGATGAAAGCCCAATCGCTGGAATGCTATGCAATAAATTTCAGCGATTCCACCATTTGGTATGTTAAAAACAACAGCAGCGATACGCTATTGCCTACTTCCATAACCATGAATTGGTATCACATGAAGCAGACTGCCATGGCATTTCCATTGGATTTTTCTGGAGGATTTTACAACAATACCATACAGCAATCCACCATTGGAAACCGCTACCGATGGAAATACAAAACCACTTTTGGTTGCTCCATTTCCGATACGTTGTTTCCTGGAAAACCCGTACCGGTTAGCTACACGGTTAATTATAATGGCTCTTTGCCCGACACCATCATGCCGGCCAATGTTACCGTATTTTTCAACAAACCTTTTTTGCATGAGGTTTCCGCCGTGCCCGCCAATTCAACCTGCGATTTCAGGCGCATTTACCTCACTTCGCGCTGGGTAAACCAGGGCATTCACTACTATTCCGGATTATATACACCACTGAATACCAATACCTGCCAGGGGATAAACTCCGGCAGCGTTGTTGTTTCCGCTTTTAATCCGTTCACTTACCTGCAAACACCTTCAAGGGTATTGCCCAAATGCAGCAATGGTCGGTACTGGACATCCTTTGGTTTTCACAAAGACAGTGTTTTGTATTATAGCTTCAATCAAAACGACAATAAACACCTTGACTCTATTGTCAATGGGCTTGATTCCGGTGACTATTTTGCTTACGCTTCATACCCTACGGTTGCTTTAAGTGCCCTGAAATCGCAGGCAGCAACATTCCGTAAAATCGGTTTTGATGTTGATCAATTATCATCAGATATCATCATTCAAATTGTCATTTGGGGCCGAAAAGGTTTACCGAATGGAAAAGCGTTTTTTTCAGTTAAACCCCTTCTGGGTAGTATTTCCAACCTAACTGCTGATTACGTTATGTTGAACGATCAGGCCATGAATGAACTTAAACCTTATGCAGATTGCTACGAGAAAATTGCAACAATCCACCAGCCCTATTTTCGAGATAAAATTCAAAATCGCCTAAGCAATGCTTATAAAATAAAGCACAGAATTTGGCCCAACCCATTACATCAGGGGGGCTGGCAAATGGAACCATTACCCTTTTGCGGTATCTATAAACTGCGCTCAATGGATGGACGACAAATAGGAAAGGGGAACATCGAAAAAATGAAGACAACCTCTATTGAGGCCGAATTGTTGCCAAATGGCATCTACCAACTGGAGATTGTGTTGGAAAATAGGCAAACACTTTTTTATAAACTCATGAAAATTTAATCGAATAATTTCACTTATATTTGGGCTTGGTTTCAGGTCCTTTTTTCAATCCAGAAAACTAAACCATAAAAACCCTTATTGAATAAATTTGTTAAACCTTACTATGAGAACAACCATTGCACGAGTAACCTGGGTGATCATGATATGCAGCGCTGCATTAATCGTAAAAACCAACACATCAGGCCCGGGCTGGTCACTAACCAATGCCCCGATTACAGGCACCAGCAAAGAGTCCAACTGCACCAACTGTCATAGCAGTTTTTCGTTGCAAACCTCAGGAACCAATCATGGTAAGATTAACCTTTCTCAAAATTTCACTGGCAGTGGCTATATCCCCGATTCAACCTACACCTTGGTTCTGGGCTACAAGGAAACAGGTAAATCCAAATTCGGATTTCAGATGACCTGCCTGGAGGCAAGCAGCTACAAGGCTGCAGGCACTTTCACAAACGGCGATAGCAGAAGCCAGACCGGAACTGGTGTGGTGGGAGGAAATACCCGCTACTACATTGGCCATACAGGATCAGGAACTGGCACGGTATCATCAGATTCCACTGCATGGAAAATATCCTGGAAAGCACCGTCCAAAAATGTGGGAAAGGTTACTTTCTGGGTAACACTGAATGTTGCTGACGGTTCGGGTAGCAATGGCGATTACATTTATAGCAAGTCGTTTACGTTTTCACCAAGTACACTTTTGCCTACGGCCAAAGCCAAAATTACCGATCCAAATATTTGCGCAGGTACAAACCTCAACTTTGCCGCCGATGTAACCGGATCGCCCAGTACGTACACCTGGTCTTTTCCCTCCGGTACACCCAGCAGCAGCACTTCTTCAACACCCAAGATTTCATACACAAACGCGGGAACATACAAAGCTTACGTAACGGTTGCCAACAGCAAAGGAGCAAGCTTGCAGGATACCCTCACCTTCACGGTAAAAGCAAGGCCGGCACAGCCAGTTGTTTCTCCCGGTACTATTCAAAATATTTGTGCCGGAGATTCGGTCAGTTTAACCACCTCCACAGCAAGCGGTGTCACCTATTTGTGGAGTCCGGGCGGAAAAACCAGCCGCATATTAACCGTTAAAACAGCCGGCAGCTATGCCGTGGTAGTCACGAGCACCACAAATGGATGCAGCAGTGCCCCGTCAACAGCGGTAACCGTGAATGTAAATCCCACCCCTGCATTGGATGTTACGGTAACCAAAGATACCCAGTGTTCAAAATCCCCCATAATCATCAATGCCAGCCGTAAAAATGCGTTTGCAGACAGTTTTTCATTTGCCGGAAACAAAGGCCCATGGGGCAAGGATAGTTCAATTTCCACCAGTCTAAACGCTGGTAAACAATTGGTAAAAGCCTGGGCAAAAAGCCTAAAAGGCTGCATCGCTTCAGATTCGGCATCGGTTGAAGTACTTTCTCCCCAAAAGGCACCTGTGTTGTCAACCGGCAATGCCACCTTGAAAGGCTTTACCGTAAATTGGACAAGCATTGCCAAAGCAACGGGTTACAGGATTAGCCTAGACTCAGGAAAAACCTATCAGGTTCCAAGCTCAGGAAATTCAGGACTAAGCCATACAATTCAAACCATGAAAGCGGGAGAGGCTTTGCAGGCAAGGGTTAAGGCGCTGGTTAGCGACCCTTGCGGAGAAACAGAATTTGCAGAAATCACCGGAATTGCTGATACCTGCAGGTCAATTCCATTCACCATTTCAGTGGCCAAAAACAAGGTATGCAGGTTGGATAAAGCACAAATAACCATCCGTGGGCTAAAAGGATTGAATTACGGAATCAGGATAAACAATACCAACATTGGCAAAGACACCCTTTTCACCCCCATTGTTTATGGCACAACCACATTCAAGGTAGAAGTAATCGATTCTGCGAAATTGGATTGCGGCTACAGCTCACAAAATACCACAATTTATGAGGATTCCATAGAAAGCCCTGTAACATCGTTAAACAACGATAAAGACCGTAAATTATGCTCAAACCAAACCTCGGTTGCATTAACGGTTACGGCAAATGCTGCCCAATTTCAGGATTCTGTAATATGGTACTTGAATGGCAAGCGGGATGGAAATGGGTTGATTCACAATTATAATGTTCGCCAGGGCGATATGGTATACGCCATGGCCAAAAACAAAGGAGGATGCCAGGCAACAACTCCTGCCACAAGCATCATCATTCAAAAGATTCCCGATGCCACCTTCACCATAAGTAATACAGCAACCGTTTACCAATTCAATGCAAATACAACAGGGGATAAGCATACCTGGATTTCACCGGTAAGTATTTCCTCAACCACCGCATCCGCAAGCGCTGATTTCAAGGATTATCAAGGTAAATCGGTAACCGTAAAACACATTGTTTTACTGAATGGCTGTGAATCTGAAGATTCGGTCGCTATTCCCGTAATCAACCTTGGCATTGCGAATATGCGAAATCGCCATCAGGTGGTCATTGCGCCCAACCCAACCAGCGATTATGTCCAAATCACCTGTCAAGAAACCCTCACCGGCGAACTGAGATTAACCGATATGATAGGAAAAACCATGTTGACCCGGCAGCTTTCTGGCAGCGTTACCCAATTGACGGTTGCACACTTGCCTGCAGGAACCTATTTCCTTCAAATAATTACCCAAAAAGGGCCATCCATGCACCAATTATCCATTACCGATTAAGGTCTTTTGGTATTTGCAACCAATTATTTAACTTGCGTCATACAATTATATCCTTTAATTTATGAAGCCATGAAGAAACAATTATTGCAAACCTTTTTAGTCCTGCTTTTGATGGTGCTGTATCCAAAATATAGCTTTGCCAAAATTGGTGCGGACATCACCTATCGATGCTTAGGATCGGGAAAGTACAAAATCATAGCAAAAATATACCGCGATTGCAGGGCTTCGGCTTTCAATAACCCAACATTGCAGGTGTTTGCCGGAACAAGCGGCGGAAATGGCTGCGGCAGCTATACCTTATCAACCACCCGCACAGGCATTAGAAATATTACCCCGTTGTGCTCTTCTGCTACCGTGCCATGCACTCCTGCCAATACCTTTGCCACCGGTGAAGGCGTAGAAGAACATACCTACGAAACCACTGTCGATTTTTCGGTAACACCGCTAAAAGGCTTTGTCGGCAATTCCAGTTGCTGTGAGGTAACCTTTGCCATTGGACAATGTTGCAGAAGTGCCGCCATTACTACCGGATCGGCCAGTAATGACTTTTGGGCTACGTGCATGATAAACATTTGTAACATTGCCAAAACCACCCGCAAATGCAATTCTGCCCCCGATTATTCAAATGCTCCAATTCAGTTTCTCTGCTGCAATCAGCCGTATTATTTCAACAATGGCATAGTTGACACTATTGATTATGATTCAATTACCATAAAAATGGCAAGCGGGGTAGCAGCTTTGCCAAACACCTCCATTTCATACTCATCGCCATTTACCGCCCGGTACCCGATGACTCCTTATTGCATACCGCCAGGAAAGGTCGATTGTTCACCAAATGTTTCCACCAAACCAGCTAGAGGATTTTACCTAAATGAATCCAACGGCGATATCATTTTCACCCCAACCAACTGCAATGAAGTGGGTGTGGTGGTGGTTGAGGCAACAGAATACCGAAAGGATTCGGCTACAGGCGCTTTCCTGATTATTGGCAAAACCCGCAGGGATGTCAATTTATATGTAAACGATTGCGATTATAACAAAACCCCAACCTTGGTAGGGGCTAACTACCTGCGCATCTGCGAAGGCGAAAAATTGTGCTTTGAAATTCAGGGACAGGATGAAACCTTTACGCCTTACCAGACAATACCGGATACAGTCAAGCTTTCATGGAATCAAACCATTCCTAAGGCAACTTTTTCCATCTTGAACCCTAAAGACCGTGATAAAAAAGCTGAGTTTTGCTGGCAAACAAAAGTGGGTGATGCCAAAGATTACCCATACCACTTTACCGTTACCGCCACTGATCAGCACTGTCCAAAACCATTGGTATGTGCTAAAGGTTTCCAGATCATGGTTACTCCTAAGCCAATCAGCGTGTATAAAATCAATGCTGCGGCCTGCGGTAAATTCAGTTTCGTGGCATCAGCACCCTCTGGATTTAAGGGAACACCCTCATTTCGTTGGGCACTGCGAGATTCTTTAGATAAAACCGATTTATTGGTTAGTTTTAAAAAAGCAGATAGTTTTTATTACCCAAAAGGCGGGAAGTTCATACTATCCCATAGCATCAGCACCTCATTTGGCTGAACAACTACATACAAAGACACACTTAGGTTGCCTGCGCCACCAATGGTACAACTGGGAAGGCGGGATACACAAATTTGCGTCCTTTCCACATTGTTCTTGAAACCAACCATCATGAACAGTGTTGCTCCATACAAATACTACTGGACCAGGCCATTAAGCCATATTTCTGGCGATACCAATCGGTTTTTGGAAATTAAAGGAATAAACAGGGATACCAGCATAGCCGTGCGGGTAACGGCAGCCAATGGATGTCGTTTTTACGACACCATTACTGTTAACGCTTTACCAATACCTTCGGCCAATTTGGGCTTGGATCAGCGGATTTGCACCTATCAAACGGCCACTTTTGATGCAGGCCATGCCGATACCATGCGCTATTTATGGAATACCGGAGAAACCACCCGCAGCATTCAAAAACAGAAGGAAGGAAGTTACTGGGTAACCATCAGCGATTCCAACAACTTTTGCAATAAAAGCGATACCATCCACCTATGGGTAAATGATACCGTTTACAGCAAAGCCGGCCGTGACGTCAGCATTTGCAACAATGATAAAACATTACTTTCTGCCTCGCACTTACCGTCTGGATTGTCTGCAAAATATACCTGGAACAACCTTACGCAAGGTATTTTATTGGGAGGGGATAGCACGTATCAAATTGCTCCTGCCAATCCGAGCGGAGTGGGTGGGCCTGCAGCGCAGTTTTTGTATACATTATTATCTGTAGTCACCCAAAACGGATTGGCCTGCGAAGCCACAGATACGGTTGAGGTAACGGTTAATGCATTACCCACTGCTTCATGGAATACAAAACCCTTGCCGGATCATTGCCACGCTGATGGCGAAATTGAATTGTATTCCTTCATTTCACCTAAACGAGCGAACAGAAACCGTGTTTGGTCCGGTAGCTTGGCGTTGCGCAACAATTTAGTAGACAGCATTGCCCCGGATAAATTCACATTTCGCACTTCACGAATAGACAACAACTCCCTTCAAAATGGGGTAAATCGTACAGAAAACGTGTATCTGCAATATCAGGATTCCTTGGGCTGCATCAACAAGGATAGCACAACACAGCGCATATTTGGCAATCCGGTTATTCAACTTCAAAATAAAAAGTATCTTCAAAAAAATCTAAAGGCACCTATGTCTAACAGCATTGTAAAGCCTAAACCGGATACCAGTATCAATATTCGCTGGACAGTATTGTCCGCACCATTAGGTGTAAATCGTGCCACGGTTTTATTTGAAGACCCGGTTGGTACACAGGAATACTGGATGGATTTTTCAGACCCGGCAGATTCTGGTGTTTACCGTTTTAAATATTGCGTCACATCAAAATCATCCGGATGTGAAAGCTGCGATTCTACCATAATTGAGATTACCTCAAACCTAACATCTGTAGCGGATTTGAGGATTGAAAAAAACCTTAAAATATGGCCAAATCCTATTGAAGGAGGTGTTTTGACGATTGGCAAAACAAGTTCATCCGGAAAATTCTATCTTTTTACTGCAGAAGGCAAATTGGTAAACGCAGGCAACATAATACAGGGAAATCCCACAAGCATCAATGCTGATGTACTCTTACCGGGAATATATCATATCATGGTTGACCTCGCATCCAGCCCACGTATTTCCATCAAATTGGTTCGGTTCTAGAGCAGCCTTTAAAAACCGAAATAATGCCAGAATGGCTAAAAGAAAAAAACCTGAACAATGTTCAGGTTTTTTTTGTGGGAGCTGAGGGGTTCGAACCCCCGACCCTCTGCTTGTAAGGCAGATGCTCTGAACCAGCTGAGCTAAGCTCCCTTGTGTAACGGGGGTGCAA
>CANKVN010000081.1 GCA_947487055.1 Flavobacteriales bacterium | reverse complement strand
GCCAGCCCTGCTGCTGTAACTCAGGAGGATTGATTTCTTCCGCATCAAAAACAATGGTTATCTTGGTTCCTTTATCTAACTTAGAAAAAGCGACATTTACCTCACGGGCTTCTTCCGCTATATAGGTGAATTCATTCCCAATCTCTATATGGCTGTAGGTGGCTTTAAAATCGAAACCCATACTGCCATCTTTTGCCTCCATTCTGGCAATGTATACCCCTCCTACCCTTAGGTCATTTTCTGCTGAGGGACAATGCCATTCCGGAGATGCGAAATTCCAGTTTACAATATGCAATGGAGAAGTATACAACTCCCAAGCACTATCGCTTGTCGTCGCAATTTCAGCCTTAACGGTAATTTTCAATTTAATTTCTTAATAAACTTGAATTAGCGGCTATAGTTGGGGGCCTCGTGGGTTATGGCAATATCATGCGGATGGCTCTCGCGCATTCCTGCATTGGTAATGCGAACAAAGGTAGCCTGCTGCAATTCATCCATGGTGGAAGCGCCGCAGTAGCCCATACCGGCCCTCAATCCACCCACCAGCTGGTAAATCACTTCGCTCAAATGGCCTTTGTATGCCACAGAACCCACAATGCCTTCGGGAACCAGTTTAGCCACTTCGTCTTCGGCATCCTGAAAATAGCGGTCTTTGCTGCCCTCTTTCATGGCTTCTATGCTGCCCATGCCACGGTAACTTTTAACCCTTCTTCCTTCAAAAAAACTGGTTTCGCCGGGACTTTCTTCCGTTCCTGCAAACAAACCACCGGCCATGATGGTGCCTGCGCCTGCAACCATGGCTTTAACCAGGTCACCGCTGTAACGAATACCGCCGTCTGCGATTACAGGAACACCGGTTCCTTTCAACGCTTCGGCAGCGGCCATTACCGCACTAAGCTGGGGCATACCAATGCCTGCAATGATGCGCGTGGTGCAAATAGAGCCCGGACCAACGCCCACTTTCACGGCATCGGCACCTGCATCCGCAAGGGCTTTGGCACCTTCTGCCGTCGCCACATTGCCCGCAATTATTTGCAAATCAGGATAAACTGATTTTAACCTTCTCACTTCTTCTATAACACCATGGCTGTGGCCATGTGCTGTATCTACAGCGATCACATCCACACCAACGGCAACAAGGGCTGCAACACGGTCCATGGTTTCGGCAGTAACACCTACAGCAGCGCCCACCAACAATCGACCATGTGCATCTTTCACCGCTCGCGGATAATTTTTCACTTTTTGAATGTCCTTGTAGGTTATTAATCCTTTCAGGATAAATGCATCATCTACAATCGGCAGTTTTTCTACCTTACTGGATTCCAAAATGGCCTGAGCTCCCTTCAAATCTGTGCCCAATGGCGCAACAACCAGATTGGTTGTCGTCATCACTTCGCTCACTTTTCTGCCGGTATCGGTCTGGAAACGCAAATCCCTGTTGGTGATAATGCCCACCAGCTTGCCATCGCGGTCAATAACCGGAATACCACCGATTTTGTGCTCACGCATAAGTCCCATTGCATCTCCCAGGGTAGCATCCGCATGCAACACCACTGGGTCCATTATCATTCCGCTTTCGCTGCGTTTCACCCGCTTCACTTCTTCAGCCTGTCGGGCAATGCTCATGTTTTTGTGGATGATGCCAATACCGCCTTCCCTCGCCATTGCTATGGCAAGGCGGCTTTCGGTTACGGTATCCATGGCTGCGCTAACCAATGGAATATTCAAACGCAGTTTTTTGGTAAACTGGGTTGATGTGTTTGCTTCACGGGGAAGTACGGCTGAGTAGCGCGGAACTACCAGTACATCGTCAAATGTTAAGCCTTCGAGGGTAATTTTGTCTGAAATCGACATGCAAATAAACGTTGGTTATTTGCGGTGCAAAACTAATAAAAAATATTGACTTTTCCCAATATTTACCATTGAATCAGGAATTATTATTCCGGCCGTGTTTTGCCCAATATTTCCACATCATGCGTCGTTTTAACCGGAAAAGTGAAACTTTGCAATTAGCATGAAACAAAGCATAAGCCTCATTCTCCTCATAATTGGTATTAACACCTTGCTTGCGCAAGACAAGGTATTGTTAAAAACCAGAAAATTGCTGGAAACCAAACAATGGGCAAAAGCCCGTTCCAAGGCGGAATCCGTGGTGGAGGAAGATAAAAGCGCGGTGGAGTACTGGTACATAAAAGCTGCAGCCGAATTTGAAATGAGCAAACTGGACAAGTACCGTGGTGGTAAAGTCAATTATTTCAAAGAATGTGCAAAAAGTGCCGTAAAAGCCAGAACCAAGGATGAATCAGGCAAGTATTATCCACGCTACGCTTCATGGATGCGAGACATTACCCAAACAAACAACAAAGAAGCCATGGCTGCCTATGCACAATCAAGCTATGCCCGTGCGATACAATTGTACAAAAACAGCTACCTGCTCACCGGCGATACCATTGCATATGGAATGCTGGGATTGAGTTACACCAAAGACAGGCAGGAAAGAGAAGGACTTAAAATACTAAAAACGGTTGCCAACTGGAATTTTGGGGCCTGGGCCAACCAATCCGGAGCTGGAACCTACATGCGCGAACCTTTTGAAGTGCTGAGCAATTATTACCTCAACAAAGGCTTTCTAGACAGCGCACTTAGCTATACCGAAATGGGCTTGCAGGTATATCCATCCAACACGCTACTAAAAAACAACATCCGCAAGCTGCTAAACCACGATTTGCAGGAAGCCGCAAAACAGGGCAAAAACAGCACCTATATTGATGTTGTGAACCGCTCCCTCAATTACTTCCCCACAGACACCGGATTCCTTTGGGCACAGACTGATTATTACCTTTCCAAACTTGCCACACTCACCAAAACCAAGCCCTGGAAGGAAGCCGATTTGATGCTGAGCCAGTTTTACCTCATGAAAAAGGAAGCCGTGGCGAAGGGCGTTAGTAACCCTGCAGATCCTTTCCTGATAAAAGACAGCACTGCTTTTCTCTATCAATGTCTGGATCACTTCCTGAGAAGAAACCAGCAGGGCAGCATCGTGTTTCACTTCAAACGCTGGTATGCAGCACAAAAAGGGATTGCAGAGGTGAATGAGCCTGTACTTGAAGGACTGCTTAAGTCGCCACCGGCCAGTATCAGCAGAAAATTAATTTCCATGCTGTTCAGCGATGCCCGTGAGGATTACCCCAAAAACAAAAAAATTGCCCAATACCGTTTGGATTTCTTCAAACAGTGGACCGCCAAACCGGTTAAATCGGCAGAAACCTTTCTGCAGCTGGAAATGTGCGAGGCACTGGTCACTGATTTTCCAAAAGAGAAAAACCTAACCACTCAGCGTCAAACATTGTTGTTTCAGTGCACAGACAGCGCGCTTGCCGATGACAATTTATATGGCGCATGGCGATATTTCAACCGTCTGGGCGCATTGAATCCGGACAAATTGGCATTGGATAAAATGCACAGAAAAATTGCAGAAAAAGATTTCAGCATCCGCTATGCAGGAACCAGGATAGGATACACCACCAAAAATGGCGTAAAAAAAGCAGCAACCGGATGGGATGGAAACAGCAACCTTTGCAATGCAGGAAGCCTCCCGGATTCAACGCTATACAAGGTAATTGACCGCTTGAACTATTTTAGGCAGAATGCAGGCGTAAAGCAACCTCTGGCCCTGAGCATGGACAAAGTAAAAAAATGCCAGGAAGCCGCGGTGATGTTTGCGCCATTGGGGATTTTCAGCCGCGAACCGAAACCGGAAACCCACCAGTGTTTCACCCGAGAAGCCGCCGAAGCTGCAGCCAACGCACAGGCCATTTTGGAACCTAATCCGGCTCAGTGTGTAACCATTTTTATGGATGATAAAAAAAGCGACGAAATGATTAACCGCAGGGCCATACTTAATCCAGGCGGACAATACGCCGGTTTTGGTAGCGCGGAAAACAATACCGTTTTCTGGCTGCTGGACCTTGCCCCTACTGCCGATTCTGCGTGGTACAAAACCCATTTCATAGCATGGCCTAACCGGTATTGCCCGCAAATGCTGGCAATGCCAAAATGGACCTTCAGCATGGATGCACCACTAAAAGATGCGCAAGTGCAGGTGAGCGACGAAACCGGTGCAGACGTGCCCGTGGAAACAACCTGGCAACCTACCGGGCAACTGAATCACCAAACAATAATTTTCAAACCATCAGCATTATTGGCCAAAAAATCCAAGGGTACAACCTGGCAGGTAAAGGTTACCTTAAAAAATAAAAAGGCCTACAGTTATAGCGTAACGCTGATATAGTAAAAAACCATTACTGGAATTGCTTGATTAAATAAGCAGTTTTTTGTACCTTTGCAGCCCTGTTCGGAATCAAGCTTGCTTAGCCATACAGGTAACCGCACGCGTGGCGTAATTGGTAGCCGCACCAGACTTAGGATCTGGCGCCGCGAGGCGTGGGGGTTCGAGTCCCTCCGCGTGCACAAACAAACCCCATTAAAGGTGACTTTTTGTCACCTTTAATGTTTGGTACCCTATTAGCAACATACAATACCGTGAACATATCCTTTGAAAAAATCGACGACCTAAATGCAACCGTGGTCATCAACCTTGAAAAAGCCGATTACAGCGAAAAAGTAGAAAAAGAACTTCGCCGAATTCAAAAAAATGCCGCCATGAAAGGCTTTCGTCCTGGAAAAGCACCCATGGATATAGTTAAGCGCCTTTACAGCAAAGGTGTTATTGCCGATGAAATTCAGCAGACTGCATCTGATGCCCTAAACAATTATATCGAAGAACAAAAACTGGATATCCTTGGCTATCCATTGTCTTCCAACCATGTTGAAAGCGATATTGACATCGAAAACAAAGAAACTTTTTCCTTTGCTTTTGACCTTGGCCTGGCACCAGCTTTTGATTTGTCCATTTCTACCAAAGACAAACTCGAACATTTCATCATTGAAGTGGGCGAAAAAGAAATAGACGAGGATATTGAATATGCCAGAAAACGCTATGGTAAAATGGAGGACGTGGAAAAGGCAGAGGATGAAGACATTATTTATGCAAACCTCACTGAACTGAATGATGCAGGTGAACCACTGGAAGGTGGCATTGCAGACAAGCCCGTTAGCATTGTTGCCAGCCTTATTGAAGATAAAGAAACCCAAAAAGCACTGATTGGCAAAATCAGGGAAACGGTTATGGAAGTTGACATTCAGAAATTGTTCAACGGCAATGAAGGTGTTATATCCAGCAGTTTGGGCATTGCACGTGAAGGCGTAAATGACCTGAATACCAAATTCAAACTGATTATCACCGACATCAAGCGCCGCACGGTTGCTGAGTTAAACGAAGAATATTTCAAAGAAGTATTCGGACCCATGGATTATCCTAAATCTGAAACGGAATACCGCGAACGGATTAAATCCAACTTGGAAAATTACTACCGCAACGAGGCAGACCTTTGGTTAGACCACCAAATCGGCCACGTGCTTATGGAAAAACACAGCATACAGCTTCCCGATGAATTCCTAAAGCGCTGGTTGATTACCACCAAAACCGACCACTACACCACCGAAAATATTGACGAAAAATATGCGGCAGAGAAAGAGGCATTGGTGCGTCGCCTGATTATCGATAAAATAGCAGAAACCAACGAATTGCAGGCCACAGAAGACGATATTCGTCAGGAAGCCAAAGTATATTACGTAGGCATGTATCGCCAGTATGGTATGAACATTACTCCGGAAGACGGATTTTTGGACGGCACCATCAACAAGCGCATGGCAGAACGCGAGTTTGTTTCCCAAATGGCAGACCGCGTTATTTACCGCAAGGCATACGACAAGGTGAAAGAAATGGTAACCCTGCAAGAAAACAAGGTTAACGTGGAAGATTATTTCAAACATGTAAACGAGCACAAACAGGCTCACGGAGAGTAATTAATTTATCAATTTAGTTGTACATTCGAATACAATAAACACCATGGATCAAGGAAAAGAATTTCGCAAATACGCTGTAAAGCACCTCGGGCTGAATAGCCTTTATGTAGACAAATACATGGACATGCAGGCCACCAATATTCAGGCTGGCATGGTTCCTCCGATTACCGGGCTCACCCCAAACATCATTGAAGAGCGTCAATTAAACGCTGTGGCCATGGATATCTTTTCCCGGTTGATGATGGACAGGATTATATTCCTGGGTGTTCCTATTTATGATGATGTAGCCAATATCATTATCGGTCAGTTGTTGTTTTTGGAAAGCAGCAACCCCAACCGCGATATACAAATCTATATCAACAGTCCTGGCGGCAGTGTGTATGCAGGTTTGGCCATCTACGATACCATGCAGTTTATTGGTTCCGATGTAGCCACTATTTGTACCGGAATGGCTGCAAGTATGGGTGCTGTGCTGATGTGCGCAGGCGAAAAAGGCAAACGTACCGCACTTCCCCACTCCCGCATCATGATTCACCAGCCATTGGGTGGTGCTCAGGGCCAGGCTTCTGATATTGAGATTACCTACAAGGAAATCAGCAAGTTGAAAAAAGAACTTTATGATATCATTGCTGTTCACACAGGCCAAAACTACGAAAAAGTTTGGGAAGACAGTGACCGCGACTACTGGATGACAGCTCAGGAAGCCAAAGATTACGGCATGATTGATGAAGTGCTGATGAAGCGCAGTAAATAATAGCGGGAACAAATCCCCTAACCATTTGTTACCTATTTAAATGAAAGCGAAAAACGCAACCTGTTCTTTTTGCGGCCGGAAAAAAGACGAAACCTTGATGTTGATATCGGGTTTGGAAGGCCATATATGCGAGCATTGTGCCGAACAGGCGCATAAAATCGTGGAGCAGGAACTTGGATTGACCAAACCGGAAAATCAGAAGACAGAAGGCGACGAGAACACTGCATTTACGCTTCCAAAGCCCAGTGAAATCAAAACTTATCTGGATCAGTATGTGATTGGCCAGGACGATGCTAAAAAGGTAATGAGCGTAGCTGTTTACAACCATTACAAGCGTGTGTTGAACACCAAAAAAGCAGCCGATGTAGAACTGGAAAAAAGCAATATCCTGATGGTAGGCGAAACCGGCACAGGCAAAACCTTGCTGGCAAAAAGCCTGGCCAAGTATTTAAACGTTCCTTTTTGCATCGCCGATGCCACGGTACTCACAGAGGCCGGCTATGTGGGCGATGATGTAGAAAGCATCCTCTCCCGCTTGTTGCAGGT
Source organism: Flavobacteriales bacterium (assembly GCA_947487055.1). GTDB lineage: Bacteria > Bacteroidota > Bacteroidia > NS11-12g > UBA955 > RGEC01. The sequence continues at coordinate 2,616 of CANKVN010000081.1, read as the reverse complement.
AGCGAATTACAATACTGCCGCTGCAGAAAAAGGCATCATTTATCTGGATGAAATAGACAAAATAAGCCGTAAGGGCGATAACCCTTCCATCACCCGCGATGTTAGCGGTGAGGGCGTACAGCAGGGGTTGTTAAAAATCCTGGAAGGCACCGTTGCCCATGTTGCCCCTGAAGGTGGCCGTAAGCATCCCGACCAAAAATATGTTAAGATCGATACCAGCAACATCCTGTTCATTTGCGGTGGAGCTTTCGATGGTATCGAAAAAATCATTTCACGCCGCATCCAAAGCAGGGCGTTGGGTTTCAAAAACAACGAACGCACCGAAGTAGCCAAAGATGAAGTATTGAAACATATTTCTCCCGCAGACCTGAAGAAATTTGGTTTGATACCGGAAATCATTGGCCGTTTGCCCATCATTACTTCTCTGGAACCACTCGATAAAGAAGCGTTAAGGCGCATACTCACCGAACCCAAAAATGCACTGATAAGACAATACGAGAAGTTGTTTGACATGGAACAAATCGCTTTGGAGATAACCCCCGAAGTGGTTGATTTCATTGTGGAGCAGGCTCACGAGAACCAGTTGGGAGCCCGCGGTTTGCGCGGTATTTGCGAAGCCATTTTACTGGACTACATGTATGAAGCACCGGCCAAAAAGGGTAGTAAAAAGCTGAAAATCACGCTGGAAGACGCAAAAATCAAGTGGGAACAGCACAAAAAAATCTTTAAGGCAGCGTAATTCTGCGATAGCAGAAATTACCATTTTATGGAGACGGCATAAATGCCGGATTAACCCCTTGCATTCAATTATTTTAAGGATTTGAGGTTTATGAATATGGAATTTACTATTGGGGATAACCAGCCCATTTCCATGAATATACTATACTGAGTCAACAAACAGAAAGGCAGTATAAATATCCCTATTTAGCTGCTTTGTATTATCTTGCCGGGGTATGTTAAGCGATAAATCCCTTGTAAACAACAAGAAAACCCTCTTCGCCTGGTCTCTTTATGACTGGGCTAACTCCGTATATCCCCTTATCATCAGCTCGGCTATTTTTCCGGTAGTTTACGAAAACGCTACCAGTATTAAGGTGGATGGCAAAACCGTGTATGACCAGGTTACCTTCTTTGGCCACGCATTTAAAAACACGGAGTTTTATGCTTACCTGGTATGTGTTTCATACATAGTGGTGGCATTGCTTACCCCCCTACTTTCCGGTATTGCCGATGCAGGCGGAAAACGCAAACTGTTTATGCAGTTTTTCTGCTTTCTGGGTGCCTTATCCAGTGGTTTGCTATATTTCTTTCCAACCAAAAATCCGGGTGTGGCAGGACAAGCGGTAGAACTGGGCTGGACGATTTTACCCCTGTTCTTTGGCAGCATTGGCTTCTGGGGCAGTTTGGTTTATTACAATTCATACCTGCCAGAAATTGCCAGCCCGGACCAGCAAGATAAAGTGAGTGCCCGCGGCTTTACCATGGGTTACCTGGGCAGCTCTTCCCTGCTCATTGGCATTTTGGTTATTTTCGTTTTCCAAAAATGGGCCCCCATCAGTTATGCATTCCCATTGGTGAGTCTTTGGTGGATTGGTTTTGCCATTTATTCCTTTTACCATTTGCCATCAACGCCGGCGGCAAACCATAAAAAACAATCAGGGCTGCTTACAGCAGGATTCAATGAAATTACCAAGGTTTTTAGGGAAATACGCACCCAGCACCTACCCCTGAAACGCTTTCTATACAGCTATTTTATGTTTAACATGGCTGTGCAAACCATCATGGTAATGGCGGTGGCATTTGCCAACAAGGAAATAAGGGGCATTAAACCTGCTGATCTCATAACCAGCATATTGCTTATACAGTTCCTTGGCATGGCAGGAGCGTTTCTTATGTCGCGCCTTTCCAACAAGATTGGCAACATCAAAACATTGATTTTCTCCGTGGTTATTTGGATTGGACTGTGTTTCTATGTGTTCCAATTTGTTTATGAACCCTGGCAATTCTACATTGCCGCAGCAGTGGTGGGTTTAGTAATGGGTGGGGTTCAATCCATATCGCGCTCCACCTACTCCAAACTGTTGCCGGAAACCGAAGACCACACCTCTTATTTCAGCTTTTTTGATCTGGCGGAGAAAATCGGGCTTGCCATTGGCACCTTTTCATTCGGAATCATTGAAAGTTACCTGGATATACGTAGCTCTATCCTGGCCCTCATGGTGTTTTTTGTAGCCGGTCTGTTGTTGTTGTTCAGGGTTCCCAGAACAGAATCACTTCAAGGGCAAGCCCATTAACGCATCAGCGTTAATGTTCCATTAAAATCATACACCTTTCCGTCAAAGGATATCACCTCTATGTGGTAGACATAAACTCCATCCGGAGCTTCTTGCCCGTTGGCATTGCCATCCCAGCCTTTGTTGATGTCATCCGAGAAGAATAGTTTTTCACCCCATCGGCTGTATATGTTCATGCTCATTCCCTTAAAGTTACTGGCGGTAACATTGAACGTATTGTTCTTGCCGGGGCCTGCACCGTCCGGGGTAAACACGTCTGGTATCCACACTATGATATCCGGGCCTACAAATACATTCCTGCTGAACGTATCGGTACATCCGC
>CANKVN010000080.1 GCA_947487055.1 Flavobacteriales bacterium | reverse complement strand
CATGGGGTTGAGGCCATAGACTGGAATCCCATTAATCCTTTAACATAACAGGGTGTGGACATCTTGTCACACAATCTTTCCAGAGGTAACGTTTCTTTGAATCGTGGAACATCCGGTTCAAATATCTGAAGCAATCATTTTGCAGGGTAAAATTCCTGTGCTTAATCAAGTAAACCTGAGCGTTGCCAAAGGTGAATTTGTTTACCTCATCGGCAAAACCGGTTCCGGCAAATCCAGCCTGTTAAAAACCCTTTACGGCGAACTTCCTTTCACATCCGGCTCTGGCATGGTTGCCGGCATGGCCCTGGAAAATCTCAAAAAAAGCCAAATTCCTTTTTTACGCAGAAAGCTGGGAATCGTTTTTCAGGATTTTCAATTACTCACCGATCGCTCTGCAATGGAAAATTTACTCTTTGTGCTGAAAGCCACCGGTTGGAAAAGCAAACAGGAACGCATAAACAGAGCCAATGAGGTACTAGCCAAAGTGGGACTAGAAAACAAAGGGTATAAAATTCCCGCAGAACTTAGTGGTGGCGAACAACAGCGCCTCGTAATTGCCCGTGCTTTGCTAAATAATCCGGAAGTTATTTTGGCCGATGAGCCTACCGGAAACCTGGATCCGGATGTTTCCGACGAGGTAATGCGCATGTTGCAGGATATTTGCAAAGAAGGACGCTCGGTTATTATGGCCACCCACGATTACCGGCTTATAGAAGAATTTGGCGGCACCATTTACCATGTTGCCAATGGCAGCGTCCAAAAAATTAATTCCCTAAAGGAATTAGTGCCTAATCAGCAATAAAGCCCGCTTTCCAGCTTTTGGCTCCAGAAGGTAAACCCCATTGGGTATAGATGTTACGTTAATCCTTCTGTTTTCAGGCGTCAATTCAGCAATTTTTTGACCTGTGGTTTTGTATATGGTTACAGGCGTTGTGCCCAAATCAGTATTTGAAATCCATTCTTTTGCCGGATTGGGATACCATAAGGCCGCAGGCTGCTGTGCTATGGTAGCTGTGTGTGCAGGATAAATCATTTGTTGTAAAGCACTGCTGCTGCGGTCTCCTATAAATGGCTTAATGCCAAAACTAACGTGTTTACCCCAGGCTTTGCTGTCAGATTGCTGCCAGTCTGAAACGGTGAAGCCGTAATCAGAGGCGAGTGCGCCTGTATAATAAGGATCTATGTTTATATGGCTGCTTAAACGGAGCATGCTTTGGTCTATGATGGCAAATAAACTGTCCTTGTGGTATGCTCCTGCTATCAGATTTCTAAGCTCTTGCTCGTAGGCCATTTTCCAGCGGGAAATCTCCAGGATTTTGTAAGTAAGGGGTGCTTTAGAGGATGATAAATTCCCCCAAGCATGAATGTTCCGTTTATTGATATCGGCAACGCCCCATTGAACACCAAAGGTATTGTCCATGTCGTAAGGGATATACACAAAGCGGTTGTCAGATTTTCGGTGGTATAAAAAGTAGTTGTTTTTATTGTGAAAATAATTATCCCAATGGCCAAGTAAGACCTCAGCAGCAAGTACTTTCAAGTAGCTGTTTACATCGAATATCTTTTCCAGCTTGCTTTCGAAGGAATCCTTAGCACTGTTGTTGATGACATTCGCCAATTCCACCAGATCGCTGTAATTATCTGCACCGGTGTTGGTTTTTAATTCATATGCCCGTTCGTTAAGCGGAGAGGGGTTTATGAGGTTTTTATACGCCTGCTGATCACTGCCTAGCCAGCCCAAATCTGCCGGCCAGCTGCATTTATAGAGGTTTCCGGAGTTTTCTCCAAACCTGGATGAAAGGAATATTTTATCGATATACTCCGAATGGTTCCGCACCCCCTGAAAAGTTCCATTGACATACAATGCAACCTGATTGCATCGTGCAGCAATAATTCCGGCTCTCTCCAAAACCTGTGAGCTCAGGTATTCCCTCATCAAGGCAGGGTCATTGTGATTGCCATTGAGGTTCATGTTTTTTAAGCCTTGGTAGGTCTGGCTTTGAAACTCCGAAATATCAATTCGGTAGCCCTTTTTCTTGGCCTCTCTGGAAGTGTTTCCCTTAACCCGGATGCCGATATTGCGAAGGGTGTCTTTATTATCGTAAATAAACGATGAACTGAAATATACATTGTCCCATACAAACTTATTTAGCTTCGTCCAGCTATCTGCCGGCAGAAAAATATCGATGCGGTGAACCTTATCGTCAAATATGCTGCCATTATTAGGCCATATTGCTGATTGTGCATGCAATACCAAAGCATTGGCAAATAGAAAAGCCGAGACCAACAGGTACCTGGAAAGGTGAAGAATATTATTCATTTGTATTGTTTTTAGTAAGTGTATGATAAGTAATGGGGCCAAACAATGTAGGCGATTTTGCAATGGGTTTTTGCTCCGTAAATTGCTTCAGTATTTCGGGGCTTCCCTGCGCCATGCTTCCCCTGCTCATTGGCATTGGGTAATTGATGGCATCGGTCACAATTAGTGCATTATCCGGAATGCTTGACGGTTTTTCAACAGAAATCAGAAAAATCCTACGCTTCGCAAAGGAATCCTTAAAATCCTGAGGCATCACAGACAACGTGTTTTCAAGCATCACCTTTTCCCTTGCAAATATAAGGGTTGGCTTTTCATCGCTTGCTATGGTTAATATGGTGCGCAGTGCTGCCTGGTAATCAATGGTTTTAACAAGGGCGTTGGGTATTAAAAAAACGCCCAGGTTCCAGCAAAACAATGCAAGTGCAAAATAGGGAAGGCGCCCGCGAAGGCGCTGCAACAAGCCCGAAAAGCTCAATATGGCTAAACATGGAACCATGCACATGAATTCGGCATTGCCAACAGAAAAAAAAGCCCAAGCCAACTGGAAAAACAAGGCATACCTGATCCAAATGAGCGAAGTGCTTGGCATTTTCACCTTTGCCGGGTTGGATTTTTTAACCAATCCAATAATTACGCACATCACCGAAAGTGCGATAAAAATCAGCAACCACGGGCTTTTTTCAATAAAATAGGGGATATTTCCGTGCACCTGTATCCACGTTCGAACCAGGTTGATAAAGGTGAATTTAATGTTGTCCAGTCCGGGCACAAGCGATACGGTTTCGCCCATTGCGTCGGTAAAGGGATACAGCAGCCAGTTTTTTCCCTGATAGCCTGCAGCAAGCACGTAAGCAGAAACCATGAATAACAATGAAGCAGAAATGGCATACCATTTCGTTGTGCTTTTGGGATAAAACAATGCAGCCGCAAGCCACCACCAGCAATGGATCTGGTGAAACAAAACAGCGGTGCCCAACAATATAAAACCACCCCAAACAAGGTTTGCTTTTGGTGCCAATTGGTTTTTAATAAGCCAATAAGTTCCCCACATGCCAATGGCTACGGGTATCATATAGGTTTCGTTTTCTGTGGCAAACCGCATGGTAACAAAGGCGCTGCCGGCCAAAACAAGCCCGTTTAATGCATCTTGCTTTTCAAGCAGCAGCAATAGCGTTTTGTATAGTGTAAGCAAGGTAAGCCCGGCTGCGAGCGCATTGATCAGCTGCATCCATGGCAAAAAGCCGAAACAATATTTGCCCACCAATGAATGGGTGATTTGCCCAAAAGGCGCGTACAGCAAGTGGTGAGGCGAAAAAAGCCAGCTGCCGTTTTGGCCATTGTTGATGAACTCTCCGGCATAGCCCAATGCATCTCCGGTATTGTTGATGCTGGGCAAAAGCATAAACAACAAGGCAAATCCCATCCATAAATTTGGAATAATCTTGGCATTCAGGAATTGCATGCGGGCAAAGGTAACACGGCTGCCGTATCTTTGCCACATGCTTCAGGCCCTGCAAAAGGATGAATTTAAGATAATCGCTCAGGTTGCTGAGGATCTGGGCATGAAGGCTTGGGTAGTGGGTGGTTTTGTGCGCGATTTGATGCTGGGTATACCAACCAAAGACATTGATGTAATGGTATTGGGCTCTGGTGTTGAATTTGCAGAGCAGGTTGCCAAATCCATTCCTGGCGAAAACCATGTGTCGTATTTTAAAAATTTTGGTACTGCTCAAATAAAAACCCATGGTTATATCATTGAGTTTATTGGTGCCAGAAAAGAGAGTTATGACCGCGGAAGCCGCAAGCCTGCCGTAGAAAATGGTACTTTATCGGATGACCAGAATCGCCGGGATTTTACCATCAACGCCATGTATCTGAGCCTGAATAAGGAAGATTTTGGCGCACTGACCGATCCTTTCAACGGCATTCAGGATTTGCAGGATGGCATCATCCGCACACCGCTGGATCCAAACATTACATTCAGCGATGATCCTTTGCGCATGCTGCGTGCAGTGCGTTTTGCCACCCGCCTGGGTTTTACGATTGAGCCTGTTACCCTGAAGGCACTTTCCCAAAATGCCGAGCGGATTTCCATTGTTTCCCAGGAGCGCATTACCGATGAGGTTAACGGCATCGTCATGTGCAAAAAACCCGGAAGTGGATTTGAAATTCTCTTTAATGCCGGAATTTTACAGCTTATTTTTCCTGAATTTACTGCGCTTCATGGCGTTGATACCCGCAATGGTAAAAGCCATAAGGATAATTTTTACCACACCCTCAAGGTGCTGGATAACATTTGTGAACTAACAGATAACCTTTGGTTGCGCTGGGCTGCAATCCTTCATGATATTGCCAAACCCGCCACCAAACGCTTCGATCCTGAGGTCGGCTGGACCTTCCATGGCCACGAGGATAAAGGTGCCCGCATGGTGAAAGGTATTTTTAGAAAAATGCGCCTTCCGCTGGATGAAAAAATGCGCTATGTAGAAAAAATGGTCGCCTTGCACCTTAGGCCCATTGTGCTAAGTAAAGAAATTGTAACCGACAGCGCTGTAAGGCGCCTGATTGTTGATGCGGGAGAGGATGTGCTGGATTTGCTCGATTTGTGCCGTGCCGATATCACCAGCAAAAACGAGATCAAAGTGGTGAAACACTTGCGCAACCTGGAATTGGTTGCAGATAAAATTCGGGATGTAACCGAGCGCGATGCCATGCGAAACTGGCAACCCGTGCTAACCGGAAACCACATCATGGAAATGTTTGAGTTTACCGATCCCAAAATGATTGGTATCCTTAAAAATGCTGTTAGGGAGGCTGTTTTGGATGGTGTTATTCCCAATGAATTGCAGCCTTCGATTGATTTTATGCAGAAAAAGGGCAGTGAATTGGGGCTCGTTTCACGAAATAGATAATCCTTTGTTGGGGTTTATTCCCAAAACCGCGTTTCATTTGTGTATTTTTGCGGTGTAAATTCATGATTCAACTTTCATTTATTCGCCAATATTCCGAAGAGGTTATTCAGCGTCTTGCCCTTAGGGGGATTGATGCCAATCCAACCGTGAGCCAAATTCTGGAGACCGATAAACAGGCCCGCAATGGCAGGTCCGAAATGGAATCGCTGCAAGCCAAAGGCAATCAATTGGCCAAAGAAATTGGTGAATTGATGAAATCCGGAAACAAAGAAGCTGCCGAACAAAGAAAATCCGAAACTGCCGGTGTTAAAGAAAACCTGAAGTCGCTGGAGGAAAAGGTCGCCAGCCTTGAATCTGCTGTGCGCGATTTGTTGCTGACCTTGCCCAACGCCCCGCACGAAACGGTGCCATCCGGTAAATCGGCCGATGACAATGAAACCATACATACCTGGGGACAAAAGCCGGAATTGCCCGAAAACGCCCTTCCACACTGGGAACTGGCCACCAAATACGATATCATCGATTTTGAATTAGGCGTAAAAATAGCCGGTGCCGGATTTCCTGTTTACAAAGGCAAAGGTGCAATTTTGCAGCGTGCACTGATACAGTTTTTTCTGAATGAAGCCAACAAAGCCGGTTACACCGAAGTGCAGCCGCCCATTGTGGTGAATGCAGACAGCGGTTTTGGCACCGGGCAGTTGCCGGATAAAGAGGGCCAGATGTATTACATGCCGGTAGATGATTTGTACCTAATTCCTACAGCCGAAGTGCCCATCACCAATATGTACCGCGATGTGATTCTGGACGAAACTGCCCTGCCGTTAAAAAATGCCGGTTATACCCCTTGTTTCAGGAGAGAGGCAGGCAGTTATGGCGCGCATGTTCGTGGATTGAACCGCCTGCACCAGTTCGATAAAGTCGAAATCGTGCAGATTGTGAAACCAGATAGCAGCTACCAGGTCCTAGAAGACATGAGTGCATACGTGCAGGGTCTGCTGCAGAAATTGGGCCTGCATTACAGGGTGCTGTTGCTTTGCGGCGGCGATATGGGTTTTGCCAGTGCCAAAACCTACGATATGGAAGTGTGGAGCGGTGCGCAAAACCGCTGGCTTGAGTGCAGCTCCGTAAGCAATTTTGAAACATTCCAGACCAACCGCCTGAAGTGCAGGTACAGAAATGCTGCCGGCAAAACTGAATTGGCACACAGCCTTAACGGTAGTGCCCTGGCCTTGCCAAGGATTGTAGCGGCTTTGCTGGAAAACAACCAGACTGCAGATGGAATCCGTGTGCCTGAAGTGCTTGTTCCGTACACAGGATTTGATTTTATTGCCTAAATACGATTAAGTATTTGCCTTCATGGAACAGTTGAAATACCCCATAGGGAAATTTGATGCAAACCGCACAGATTATCCTTTAGAAGAACTTTTGGAATATGTGCTTCAAATCCAATACCTGCCCAATGAACTGAGTAAGTTTCTTAATCTAATCACCGCAGAAAATGCGGAGAATAGCTACAGGCCGGGAGGGTGGAATATCAGACAAATCATCCACCATTTAGCCGATTCCCACATGAATGCCTGGATAAGAACAAAATTGTTGTTGTCCGAGGAAAATCCCACCGTTAAGCCTTATGACGAAAACCTGTGGGCCGCAGAACGGGATTATGGATATGCGTATGAAGCTTCCTACATCATTTTGGTAGGGGTGCACCAGCGATGGAGTTTACTGCTGCTGGATACTTTGAAAACACCGGAAAAACTCCAGCGTACCTTTTTTCATCCCGAACTGAATAAATCCATTTCGCTGGCACAGCTGATTGCAATGTATGCCTGGCATGGAAATACCCATCTGGCACACATTCGTTTGGCCCTGGACATGTAATTACCACTCGGAGAGCGTAAAATCAATCTGTCGGGTCTGCGGATTTGCCTGTTTCACCTTGATGGTGACAATGTCACCCAACGAAAAGGTTCTGCGCGAGCGCTTGCCCATAATTTTGCGTTCCTTTTCGTAATATTCATACCTGTCGCCCTTAATATCGGTAAGCCGTATCATACCTTCACAGTGGTTTTCAATAATCTCGGCATAAATTCCCCATTCGGTGAGGCCACTGATCACAGCCTCGAAATACTGCCCAACGCGGGTTTCCAGGAATTCCGCCATTTTGTATTTGGTACTGGCACGCTCGGCTTCAGCCGCTTTTTGCTCCATGTTGCTGCTGTGTTTGGCCATTTCTTCAATAATGTCGGTTGACAGTATCTGGGTTTCGCCATCAAGATAATGTTGCAACAAGCGGTGCGCTATCAAATCAGGGTAGCGGCGAATGGGTGAGGTGAAGTGCGTGTAATACGAAAATCCCAAACCAAAGTGATCGCTTCTTGAAGCAGTATACACGGCCTTTGCCATAGATCGCAGCGCCATTTGCTGCAATACGTCTTCTTCGGGCTGTCCCTCTATATCCTTGAGCAGCTTGTTCATGGATTTGCGCACCTGCATCTCTGTGCTGATATCAATATGGTATCCAAATAACTTGCAAAACTTAGAGAATTCTATGAGCCTGTCCGGTGGCGGATTGTCATGCATGCGGTATATGAAAGGCAGTTCGGGCTTTTGCTTGGTTTTTACGAATTGGGCAACCTCGCGGTTGGCCAGTAGCATAAACTCTTCAATAAGTTTGTGTGCTTCAAAACGCTTTTTAACCATTACCTCCAGCGGCTTTCCCTTGCTGTCGAGTTTGAATCTTATTTCATCGGTTTCAAACGATATAGCCCCATTTTTATAGCGTTCCCGCTGCAAAATTTCTGCAAGTTGGTTTAATGCAACAATTTCATTAGCCAAATCGCCGGTGCCTGTTTTGATCCTTTCCTGGGCTTCTTCGTAGCTGAAACGCCTGCGGCTGTGGATAACCGTTTTGCCAAACCAGCGGTCCAGCACTTCGCCATTCGCATTCATGGTAAACACTGCAGAGAATGCCAAACGGTCCACATTGGGTTTCAGGCTACAGAGGTTGTTGCTGAGTTTCTCTGGCAACATGGGAATGGTTCTGTCTGCTAGGTAAACACTGGTTCCGCGGATAAATGCTTCTTTATCCAATGCGCTGCCGTTGGTAACATAATGGCTTACATCGGCAATGTGCACCCCCAGCTCAATCAAGCCTCCACCGAGCTGTCGGTAGGAAATGGCATCATCAAAATCTTTGGCATCTGCAGGATCAATGGTGAAGGTGAGTATTTCCTTGAAATCCCTTCTCTGTGCCATATCCACCTGCGGAATTTCATCTCCGTACCGGGCGGCCTCGGCCTCCACCGTGGGAGGAAAATGAACCGAAAATCCAAATTCTGCAACAATGGCGTGCATTTCAGTGTCGTTCATGCCGGGTTTTCCCAACACTTCCACCAAAACACCAATGGGATTGCGGCTGTTTTTTGGGAAATCAAAGACCTCAACAACCGCTTTTAGGCCGTCATTATCAGAATCTACCTTGCCATCAATGAGCACATCTGCTTGAAACGGACCTTTTTCCATCATCAGGTAGCCCTTATGTTCAAACACATCCAGGGTTCCAATGTAGCGGCGCCTGCTGCGTTTCAGGATATTTAAGATTTTACCGTGTGGCCTGTTTCCCCTTCCAAGCACATCCACTTCTACCAAATCACCCGGCAGGGCTTGGTTTAGCCACTCCTTGGGTACGTATATATCGTTCGGGAAAGTTGTTTTGTCACTTGGCAGCACAAAACCATCTCCGGCCCTTGTAAATTCAATAATTCCTTGCAAAGACAGGGCAGGGGCTTTGAGTTTAAATTGCCCTTTGCTGGGTTGTTCAACCTTGCCAAGATTGGCCAGCCGCATGAGTGCCTTGTACACCACATCGGAAGTTAATTTGGCTTCGCGTGGAATACGGCTCAATACCCTGTTGGCATTGAGGGTACCTTTGGCATTGTCTTCCATGACCGCCAACACGATTTTTTCAGCAAATGATAATTTTTCAGCGCCCAATTTCGCAAAGGTAGCAAATACAAAAGGGTTAAAGAATTTATATTCTTACTTACACAGATATAACTGACTTGAAACATTAAATCCATAAATTCGCAATGATGTCTTTGCGTAATCTTTCTTATCTGCTTGCCACCGTTCCCGGCCTGGCTGCCATTTTTGGCAATATTACCGGCGGATACTGGTCCTTAACAGCTGTGGTGTTTTCCTTGGTCGTATTGGGCGGTCTGGAGTGGATTACCGGCTCCGACACCAACAATGCGCATTCATCAAGCCGCGATTCTTTTCCCGAAGCCATTCTGTTGCTGCTTGTACTCATTCAAACCGGTGTTTGGGCAAGCCTGGCCTGGGGGCTTTATTCCGGCATCCTAAGCGGCTCCTGGCGTTTTTGGGCTGCGGTTTCCAGCGGGGTTGCCGGTGGAGCTGGTGGTATTGTTCCGGCCCATGAGCTAATCCATAAAGCAAGTGCGCTAAAACGCTGGCTGGGTAAGTATTTGCTAACCAGTTGCGGAAATGTGTATTTCTATATTCACCATTTGCGTATTCATCACCGTTATGTGGGTACAGAAAACGATGCTGCCACCGCCCGCAAAAACGAATCCCTGTATGCCTTTGTCCTTCGCACCATGCGCGGGCAGTTTTCAGAAGCCTGGCAATCCGAAGCCGGTATGTTATCCAGAAAAGGCATTGGTTCCTGGTCTTTACAAAATCAAGTGCTTAGAAACCTGCTCTGGCAAGCCGTAATTGTTGGTTCGGTTTTGTGGGTTTTCGGCATGGCTGGCCTTCTGGTTTGGCTCACTTATGCCGTCACCGCCCATGTTT
>CANKVN010000079.1 GCA_947487055.1 Flavobacteriales bacterium | reverse complement strand
GGCCGCCAAGGAGATGGATTATATGGATGCTGCCCGTTTGCGGGACGAGCTTGAGGTTTTGAAAAACAAGCGGGATACGTTGTAGGGGTATTGTGGCCACGAAGGCGGCCTGCGACCCTGAAGGGGTCGAATAAAGGGCAAATAAATGAATGGAATGCGCTATGCAGCTGCTACGCCATCAATAATACGCTGCTACCCTGGACAATTTCTTCAAATTGTTGGGGTCGGTGTAATCGTATAAAAACAATCCGTTTTCTGCGGCTACAATCAGTGTTTTGTTGTTGGCAATCACATCAAATGCGTGAATATCGTTATAGCGGTAGCGGAATGTAGGCTTTTTGGTGGTTTCGTTCCAGTTGTAGATGGACAAGCCCATATCTCCCTGGCAGAGAAACAGTAAATTTCCGTCTATCCCAAGCCCCTTTGGGTTTTCCACGGTTTCGGTGAAAATGGTAAACGGTAGTTTTTTGTTGGCGATGTCGTGCACAAACAGCCCGCTGTTGTTGGAGCTGAAACGGTTGCAGGATGCTCCGGACCGCACCGTACTGAACATAAAATTTCCCTGCACAACCACAGGATCACAACCGGTTATGGTTCTCAAGGCAATTGCTTCCTGTGATGGCGTGGCCGGGCTGGAATTGGCATTTAAAATAACAACACCGTTGCTCGTGCCAATGTATAAATAACCGTTGTTTGCGAGAATGGTTTCAAAGCCATCCAGGGTGTAGCCAAGCTCATTGTTCATCACCGGACTGGCAGCATTCGTCACATCAAATGGCCTGATGCCTTTATCGCGCGCTACATAAAGGTAGTTGCCCATCAGCGCAAAACGGGTTTCGCTGCCGCCCCTGCCAATGGCAAGTGCAGCCATGTTTTCCGCACTCCTGTCATCCGGAGGGATGGTATCGGAGGCGCTGTACTTTTTGAAAATCGAGATTTGCTTTTCTTCGAAGCCGGTAAAAACAGTTTTTCCTTCTTCCAGCCATTTATCCGGGAATACGTTTTCCAATCGGTTTTCCAGGGTAATGTTCTGAAAGTCTGAGATATCGATGCTAACCAGGTCAGGTCCATTGTCTGCGAGGATAACCTGGTCCTTGATTACCGCATGGGAGTTGGCCAGCAATTCAATGAATGCAATGGGGGTTGGGTTTTCCCTCACGCTAATGTCCATAATGCCAATACCCACACCCTTTTCCAGCAGCAGGAGTAAATCGCCGCTTCTGTAAACCCCGGCAGGATGGGTAATTTCTTTTCCCGGGCTCACGGCAAAAGAGCTTCGCACAGATTCAATGGTTTCCCCTTTTTTTACCCAAATGGTGCGCTTAAATACGTCTTTTTTGCAAGCCATTCCTGCAAACATGAGCGTTGCTGAGAGAAGCACAAATAGGAAGGTTTTTGGTTGAAAATTCATTTATATGGAGGATATGGTTAAGGAAACACCAAACGATATAGTTGGGGTTTCCGGTGGATTCAGGATAAACGTATCGGTGATAGCCTGTGGCAAATATACAGCACACTGGCTGTTTGACACATGGTAAATATGGTGGTGCTTTTCATGAGGGACGCCTGCAAAAATGCCGCAAATAACCTCAGGACGCAGTTTTTCCGGGGTGAAGGCAGCATCGTGCCACACCACCACACTGTTTTCGTGCAGCAGGTGTTTAAATACATTTTCAGTATCGGATTTCACCATGCCGTAATGGTGGTCACCGTCAATAAAAACGAGGTCGTATTGTTGGTTTAAGCCCGCAAAATCAAATGTTGAAGAGTCGCCGTACAGCTGGGTTACATTGGGCAAATCTTTGGAGAAAAAACCATGCAAATCCGCATATTGCTGGGGCAGACCCAAGGCCATAATCTGCTGGGGAGACAGGTTGAGGGTGGTGCATGCTTTAGCCACCGAAGCCACATTGGCCACGCTTTCGCCGCGCCAGGTTCCTATTTCAAAGTAGCGGCAATTGGGAATGCCTGAGGCCAAAGACTTTAGCAGGGCAATGTCCGTGGGCAGGGAACCGCCGTCCAGAAAGGCAAACGGAGCAACAGAAAGGCCCTCAGTTTTAAGCAGCAGCCTGATATCAATGCTTGGAAAGCGATAGGCATTGCCTTTCATATCCCTTAGCTTTTTGTTCCAGGATCCATCCTCATCCAACACCAGGTTCAGTAACGATGGTTTTTTCAGAATGCGGCCCAATGCCTTAAATGCCCGGAATATTTTACGCATGCAGATACGAAGATAAGCATTTTTTACCGGCCCTTATTTGCAGGGATTGTGGTAAATGGGCATTTTTATGGCATTAAAGAGGTTTGGAAAAGCCGTTTATAAGGCTTTGCCATTATTCATCTGCTGCCAGATCCAAATCTTCCGGGTCAGGCAGTAGCGCGGAATCATCTACCATGGTGGTAAAGGCTTCATCATCTTTGTCCGGTGCAATTGCAGGCGGTAGGTTTTTATTGGCTTTCACGCCCAGGATTTTCAATTTTTCGGCTCGGGAAACAAGGCTGCCTTTGCCGTCACGTAGTTTTTTAATGGCCTCATCATAAGATCCTTCAGCCTTTTTAATGGATTTTCCGATTTCGACCAAACTTTCGGCAAAGCCCACAAATTTGTCGTACATGTCTCCGGCCTGTCTGGCAATTTCCTGCGTATTGCGGTTGCTGTTTTCGGCTTTCCAAACCGAAGCCACGGTGCGCAGGGTAGCTAGCAGTGTTGATGGTGATACCAAAACAATGCGGCGGCTCCAGGCAAATTCAAACAGTTCTTTGTCCGACTGTATGGTGAGTGCAAATCCGGATTCTATGGGGATGAACAGGAGTGTGAAATCGGGTGATTTCAGGTTCACGGCCGTGTGGTAGTCTTTTTCGGAAAGCAGTTTGATGTGGCTTTTTAGCGAGTTGACGTGGGCCTTGAGGGCAGTATCCTTTTCTGCAGAGCCGTCTGGAGCAGACACATATTGCTCGTATGCCGTAAGGCTCACTTTGGCATCCACGATGATGTTTTTTTCTTCCGGCAGGAAAATAACCGCATCGGGCTTGATGGTTGCACCGGAGCCTGATGTGGTTGTAAACTGGGTTTCATATTCCCTGCCTTTCACCAGTCCACTGCTGTCCAGCACACGTTCGAGTACCATTTCGCCCCATCCACCCTGGGTTTTGGTGTTGCCTTTCAGGGCGTTGGTCAGGTTTTGGGTTTGCTCGGTAATGGTATTGTTTAAGGTCGTCAGGTTTTTAATTTGCTCCAGCAGCTGGGTGTTGCCGGTGCTGGTTTCTTTGCGTGTATCTTCCACCTTCTGTTCAAATTCCTTGAGGCGTTCGCGAAGCGGATTGAGGATATCACCCAGGGTTTTTTCCTGCTGCTCGGTAAGCACTTTGCCCTGTTTAACGAGGCCTTCGTTGGTCACCTCCTGCATAATTTTGCGCATCAGCTGCTCGGTGGATTCGCTGGTTTGTTTTAGGCTGGCATTTTGTTCTTCCAGGTTTTTTACCTGGGTTTCAAGTCCGGTAATTTTGGCATATTGCTCTTTGTTTTCCTGGTTGAGGGCGGGTACCAGATCGGCCTGTGTTTTCCATGTTTCGGCGGTTGCCATGCGGCCTGCATTTCCGGCACGAAGGATCAAATAAATGGCGAAGCTTCCAAGTACAATTCCAAGGGATAGAAATAAGATGTTTTCCATGTTTATAATAAATGTTAAGGCTTAATAATGTGCAAAGTAGTGGCGCCAAAGCTGAAATAAAAAATAAAAACACATATATTTTACTGCGCAAATAGGCTGCGATGCAGGGTCTTTATTTTGTGTTATTTTGTTGAATCTGAACGCTGAAAATGATTCAAATAAAGGAAGTGTGGTTTTAGGGGACAGACGCGGGATTCAATATCCATCACCCAAATCAAGCCGGTTGGATTTCGTCGTTTTCTGGAGAATCTGCTGTGGCTGCTACCTCTTTGTGTTTCTGCGGAAAAAACCGGTGCTGGCCAATGATGATAATGGCAACACCAACGGTAATGCAGGCGTCGGCAAAATTCCAGATGGGACTGAAAAAAGTGAACTCTTCGCCACCCCATACCGGCAACCATTTCGGGAAATGGCCGTTGACCATAGGGGCATAGAACATGTCTACCACATGGCCTTCAAACCAGCCACCCTGGTAATCGTTGCGGTTTTTAAACAAAACGCCGTAGAATACGCTGTCAATGATATTGCCAATGGCACCTGCCATGATGAGGGCAATGGATACCAGCAAGCCTGTGGAAGCATATTTTTTAATGTTCTCCCACAAGTACCAGGCGCCAAAAATGCTTACCACAATCCTGAAACCGGTGAGCAGGAATTTACCGACACGGCCACCAAGCTCAATGCCAAATGCCATGCCGTTGTTTTCAATAAAATAAAGTTTGAACCACTGACCCACCAGGTCGGTCATCTGTCCTGGCCAGTAATGGGTTTTTATATAAACCTTGATCCATTGGTCAATGCCAATGCACAGCAGCAGCAAAGCCACGGGCAGCCAGCTTTTGTAGCTGCGCCAAACAGCATAAGGGGAATGGCCGGAAGCCGGGATATCAGGACTTTCCAAGTTTGGCTTCTATGCTTTGTGTGGTGTGGGGAACGGCCCTAAGGCGCTCCTTTGGGATTAACTTACCGGTGGTTTTGCAAACACCGTAGGTTTTGTTTTCAATGCGAACCAGGGCTGCTTCCAGGTTTTGGATAAACTTGAGCAGGCGCGCTGCCAGCTGGGTGGTGTTTTCTTTTTCGAAGGTGTCGGCACCATCATCCAAAGTCAGGTAATTGTTGTTGGTACTGTCTGTGCCATTTTCATTACCGTCTTTAAGGCTTTTTTGCAGGGTGGTGAACTCTACCCTTGATGAAGACAGTTTTTGCAGGATGATGTTTTTAAATTCCTGAAGTTCATCGTCGCTGTAACGGGTCTTTTCCATACTGAAATTAGGTTAAGTGTTGGGGTTTATGGGACTTTAACGAGGTTTAGTGTTGCAATCAGTTCATCTATTTCCACTGTTTCTCCTTCGGTTATGGCCGCGAAATGAACATCATCAGCAAGGGTCTCATTGCAAATATACGATTTAAATGCTTTGATACTTTCCTCTAAAACCTCCGGACCTGAAAAATGAATAATGATATGATCTGTGACATCAAAACCGGAATCTTTTCTCAGATTTTGGATTCTGTTCACCAATTCTCGTGCTTGTCCTTCCTGTTTCAATTCCGGGGTAAGGGTAACATCCAGTGCTACGGTAAGGTTGCCCTCTGAGCTCACCAGCCAGCCCGGCATGTCCTGGGTTAACAGGTCAACGTCTGCCAGCTCAAGTTCAAATTGCCGGCTTCCCAGATCCACGGACAATAAGCCCTCTTGTTCCAGTGTCCTTATTTGCTCTTGGCTGAGGTTTTGCGCCGCTGTCGCCAGCAATTTCATATCCTGACCCAGTTTTGGCCCCAGCGTTTTAAAATTGGGCTTTATTTTTTTAACAATCAGGCTGTTGTCGGCAGAAAGGGTTTGGAGTTCCTTCACGTTTACTTCCGACAGAAACAAGTCGGAAATATGTGCAAGGCGGCGGCCAAAAGCTTCATCCAGCAAAGGAACCATTACTTTTTGCAGGGGTTGTCGAACCCTGATTTTTTCTTTTTTACGCAAGGAAAGCACCAGGCTGGTCAGCTTTTGTGCCATGCTCATGGTGGCTTCCAGCTCTGAGTCTATGGCTGATGGGTTTGCTTTGGCAAGGTTGGTAAGGTGCACACTTTCTGCAATTCCATGGTTGTGGGCCCGTGCAGGTGCGGTAAGGCTTCTGTACAGCCAATCGGGGAAAAACGGACTCAGCGGGCTCATGAGCTGAGCCACGGTCATCAGACACTGATAGAGGGTTTCGTAAGCGGCTTGCTTGTCCTCGTTCATGTCGCCACGCCAAAACCGTTTTCTTCCAAGCCTCACATACCAGTTGCTTAGGTCGTCGCTGACAAATTCTTCTATCAGCCTGCCTGCCTTGGTGGGGTCGTAATCCTCCATGGCCTCGCGCACATTCAGTATCAGGCTGTTCATGCGGCTCAGCACCCATTCATCCAGTTCGGTGAGGTGTTCCTTGCCCACTTTTTTGCTTTCATCAAACACAAAACCGTCAATATTTGCATACAGCGCAAAGAATCCGTAGGTGTTGTAAAGGGTGCCAAAGAATTTTCGCTGCACTTCTTCCACACCGGCAATATCAAATTTAAGGTTGTCCCACGGTGGAGCGTTGGTAACCATGTACCAGCGAACGGCATCGGCACCATATTTTTCTATGGTTGTGAAGGGATCCACCGCATTTGCCAGACGTTTGCTCATTTTGTTGCCAAACTTATCCAGCACCAGCCCGTTGGCTATCACGTTCCGGAATGCGACGCGGTCAAACAAAAGCACTGCTAGGGCGTGCAGGGTAAAGAACCAGCCGCGGGTTTGGTCAACACCTTCTGCAATGAAATCTGCAATTTCGTTGCGCTCAAAAATATCCTGGTTTTCGAAAGGCCAGTGCCATTGTGCCATGGGCATGGCACCGCTGTCGAACCATACATCAATCAGGTCCAGTTCGCGTTTCATGGGCTTGCCGCTGTCGCTAACCAGGGTGATATAGTCTACGTATGGCCTGTGCAGATCGAGGGTATCGCGGGAGGTTTCCTGGTTTAGTCCCAGTTGTTGGTTTGCCTTACTGATTTCGGTGAAAAGCTCATCTACACTTCCAATGCATTTGATTTCAGTGCCATCCTCGGTAGCCCAAATGGGCAGCGGAGTTCCCCAATAGCGGCTGCGGCTCAGGTTCCAGTCTACCAGGTTTTCCAGCCAGTTTCCAAACCTTCCTTCACCGGTACTTTTGGGTTTCCAGTTGATGGTTTTATTAAGGTCTACCAGCCTGTCTTTCAGGGCCGTGGTTTTGATAAACCAGCTTTCAAGCGGATAGTATAGTATGGGTTTATCGGTACGCCAGCAATGGGGATAGCTGTGCTCGTATTTTTCTACGCGGAAAGCCTTGTTTTCCTGTTTTAGTTTAATGGCAATGCGTTCATCTACGCTCAGGTACTTGTCCCGGCCTTGTTTGGCGCGCTCTGCTTCTTTCTCCTCATCGGTGAGAAAAGCTTCTTTCACAAATTCGCCGGCAAAGTCGGTTACTTCGTCGGTAAACCTTCCTTTTCTGTCTACCAGGGTGAGGCTGCCAATGCCATTTTCACGGGCTGTTTTAAAGTCATCGGAGCCAAAGCTTGGAGCAATGTGCACAATACCGGTACCATCTTCGGTGCTTACAAAATCGGCACAAATCACCCGAAATGCGTCGCCACTTTCCGGCTGGGCGTATGGAAGAAGCTGCTGGTATTTTTTACCCTCCAGATCCTTGCCCTTGCAGGTGTTTAGTCTTTTCCAGGGAAGTACTTTATCGCCGGGTTTCCATGCTGTGGTATCTGCATTTTCGCCTTCGGGCTGAAAATACTTGCCCATCAAGGCTTCGGCCAGGGTCACTTCTTCCTGCTGTCCGGTATACGGATTCAGGGTTTCAATACGAATGTAATCAATATTGGCACCCACAGCCAGCGCAGTATTGCTGGGAAGCGTCCACGGTGTGGTGGTCCATGCCAGGAAGTAATGGTTTTCCGAACCCTGTTCCAGAAATTGTGCAACCAGGGTGGTATCCTTCAGCATTTTGTAGGTTCCGGGTTGGTTCAGTTCGTGGCTGGATAATCCTGTGCCTGCTGCAGGTGAATAGGGTTGAATGGTAAAACCTTTGTAGAGCAGCCCTTTTTCCTGAAGCATTTTTATCAGGTGCCAAAGGGTTTCTATATAGTTGTTGTCGTAGGTGATGTAGGGGTCCTGAAGGTCAACCCAGTAGCCGATTTTACGGGTAAGGTCATCCCACACATCCTTAAACTTCATCACATCTTTGCGGCATTCGGCATTGTATTCCTCAACACTGATTTTAACGCCGATATCGTCTTTGCGGATTCCCAGTCTTTTTTCTACCTGAAGTTCGATGGGCAGCCCGTGGGTATCCCAGCCTGCTTTGCGTTCCACGCGATAACCATCCAGTGTTTTGTATCGGCAAAAAATATCCTTGATGGCGCGGGCCATAACGTGGTGTATGCCGGGCATGCCATTGGCGCTGGGAGGTCCTTCAAAAAAGGTGAATGCTTTGTCTGCGGGCCTTGCACTTATGCTTTTTTGGAAAATCTGTTGTTCTTCCCAGAATTTCAGGATTTCGGCCTCAATCTCGGGCCAGTTCATTTGTTTCAGCGTTGGGTACATGTTCTAAGGCGCTCGCGAGCAGTAAAATGCAAAAATACGATTTTCAGCCGGAAGCCAATTAGGCCATATTTTAAAAGTCCGTAAAGGATATTTATGAAAGGGATATGCTAAGCGGGATAATCTGTTGCAACACCTTTGTGTACAAGGACTTCAGAAATTCCGGCCAGTAGCTAAAATTGGATATTTTGGAATTGCTTTTTAGAGCAAAATTGCCAGAGCTTCTGCGGCGCAGCCCCCGGCAATCAAAGATTTGGCCTTTTTTTCCAAATCACCATTTCCATGCTTGTTTTTGGCGGCCAAGATGTCTTCATTGCTTGGGAAAGTAGGCAGCGTTGCCAATATCCCGATATCGTTGGCGCTCAATACCAAACTGTTTTTCACTGTTTCCGGAAGCGAATCGTAACCGATGGTGGGCTGCATGGGTTGTGGCAGTTGAAACAACGATTCTTCGGTGGTGCGGCAATACCAGGCACCGCCCATTCTGCCTACGAGATCAATGCGTGCGGGGTCTATTTTGCCGTCTTCACCAATCACTTCGGATTGTATGTGAATGCGCAGTACTTCGGCAATAACCAGATTTCCTGCGCCACCGCCGGTTCCCAGTTCCTTTATTTCCAATACCTTGCATTCCATTTGCACAGGGCTTTCCGCTACGCGAAAGGGTTTTATCAGGTCAGAGGCCAATGGGGTGAAACCGGCTTTTTCAAATTCGCTTACTCCGCGATCCCAGGGTGCTGCGGCCACATTCATTTGCTGAACCATGGAGTAGTTTACCACATTCACCACCACTTCCGGCACTTCTTTCACGTTGAGGTAGGTGTGTTTCGGGCTGCCATCTCTGCCACTGTTATTTGGCGCAAAAACCACTACGGGAGGGTTTGCACTAAAAACATTGAAAAAACTAAACGGGGCCAGGTTTGGAATGCCATTGGCATCCACGGTGCTGGCAAAACAGATGGGACGGGGACCAACGCTGCCCAGGAGGTACTGGTGCAGCTGGGGAATCGATAATTCCTTGGGATTTACGGTAAGGATAGCCATGTGCTTATTTCAGGGTGTGTCCCATTTTTTCTTTTTTGGTTGCCAGGTATCCCACGTTGTGCGGATTGGGTTCAACTTCCAGCGGCACATTTTCAATGATTTCGAGCCCGTAACCGGTTAGTCCGGTGCGTTTTTTGGGATTGTTGCTCATGAGTTTCATTTTGCGAACACCCAGTTCACGCAATATTTGCGCTCCCACGCCATAGTCACGCTCATCCATGCGGAAACCCAGCTGGAGGTTGGCTTCTACGGTATCAAAACCCTGCTCCTGAAGGTTATAGGCCTTAAGTTTGTTGAGCAATCCAATTCCGCGTCCTTCCTGGTTCATGTAAACAATAACGCCTTTGCCTTCGGTTTCTATTTTTTCCATGGCTTTTTGCAGTTGCTCACCGCAATCACAACGGCATGAACCAAATATATCGCCGGTCATGCAGCTGCTGTGAACCCTTACCAGCACAGGCTCTTCAAGTTCCCATTCACCCTTAATGAGGGCAAGGTGTTCCTGGTTATTGTTGGTTTGTTTGTAGGCAACAAGCTGAAAATCGCCAAATTTGGTGGGCATTTCCACACTGATTTCGCGCTTGATGAGGGTTTCGTGCTGCAATCGGTACCTGATAAGGTCTTCGATGCTGATGATTTTTAAATCCCATTTTTTGGCAACCTCAAAAAGGTCTGGCAAGCGGGCCATACTGCCATCTTCATTGAGGATTTCAACGATGCAACCTGCAGGTTCAAATCCGGCCATGCGTGCGAGGTCAATGGCGGCTTCAGTGTGTCCGG
>CANKVN010000078.1 GCA_947487055.1 Flavobacteriales bacterium | reverse complement strand
GAAAATCAGCGATGCCAACCGCGAACAGATTAAACAATATGTTTTTGAACTGTTTGGGCACTGTATGCGCAACATTGCCATTGCCCGCCGGTCAGACTCGGCAAGCATTGCAGACATTGCAAACACATTTAAAGCGCGCAATGCCAAGGCAGCCAAGCAATACAACCTTGTGGATGCGCTAACCTATGAAGATGAACTCGAAGAGCAATTAAAGACGTTGGTAGGCACAAAAAAAGGAGCAAAATTAAACCTGATGGGTTTTGGAAAATATGCCAAAAACAGCTGGATTCAGGGCGAAGGCAAACAAAAAATCGCTTTGATTTATGCCGAAGGCGACATCAACATGGGAAAAAATGAATCCGGTGATGGCATTGGCAGCGAATCCATGGCTGCAACCATAAAAAAAGCAAGGCTGGATACCAATATCAAAGCCATTGTATTGCGTGTGAACAGTCCCGGAGGCAGCAGCCATGCTTCCGACATCATCGCCCGTGAAATTGAACTTACCAAAAAAGTAAAACCGGTGATTGCCAGTTTTGGAGGTGTATCGGCCAGTGGTGGTTATTATATTGCCTGCATGGCTGACAGTATTTTTGCCCAGCCCACCAGCATTACCGGTAGTATTGGCGTGTTTGCACTGTTGCCCAATACAGCAAAAATGTACAAAGAGAAATTGGGATTAACCTACGAAACTATCCCTACCGGTGAATTCGCGGTCACCTGGCGCCCTGATCAGCCATTAAGTGCGGGTATGCGTCAGTACTTCCAGGAAATGGTAAACGATATTTACGGTGACTTTATTGGCATTGTTGCAAAAGGCAGAAAGATGGATACCAGCATGGTGCGAAACCTGGCAGAAGGCCATGTATACACCGGTATTCATGCCAAACAAATTGGGTTAATTGATGGCTTTGGTGGCATGCAAAGGGCCATAAGCAGCGCGGCAGCCAAGGCGCGTTTGAAACAATACCGCATTGTGAGTATGCCTGTGCAGAAATCAGCTATTGAAAGGCTGTTTGGTCCGCAAACACAAACCAAAGCCAAAGAACAATGGATGAAAGAAGAAATGGGGATACTTTTTGAAGGTTATCAGCAGGCAAAATCGGCCCTAACATCGCAAGGTGTTTACATGCGCATGCCCTTTAATCTTAGCATCCAGTAAGCCTTTCCGGGCAAACCCGTATAAAAATCGTTTAAACAACGGAAACTTTGCACACCTTTTAGGTTTCCAAGGTTTTTAGCCGTAATTTTGCGGCGCCTAAATGGAAATGCAGGAAAGAATACTCGGAGCGGCTACCAAATTATTCATGCGGTTGGGTGTTCGGAGTGTAGCCATGGATGACGTGGCCAAGGAAATCGGCATTTCTAAGAAAACCATTTACAAGCATTTTAAAGACAAGGACGAGCTGGTCTATCATTCCATAACCTTGCATATTTCGGCTATGGAAAATTCCGTTTTGCAGATTTTAGAAGCTGAAAGCAATCCTGTATTTCAGATCGCAAACATTGCAGACTTTGTTGTGTCCATGAACAAGGGCATGCATCCTGCCATTTTATTCGACCTACAAAAATACCATCCCCGCAGTTATGAAAACCTGGTGCTGCACCGCAATAAGTTTGCCTACCAGAGTGTGTTGCAAAACATTCAAAATGGCGCAGCTATGGGATATTACCGGGAAGACATAAAACCGGAACTGGTGAGCAGGATTTACTGTTTTCTAATTTTTTCGCTTTATGAAAACACCCTTTTCGAACAAGGCAACAACGCGCAGTTTGAGAACAACTACCGCGAAACAATCAAATACCACCTCTATGCTGTTACTACATCGAAAGGAAAATTGCTGATGGAAAAAATAGCATGGTTACACACCGAAAATGAAACAACTTAATATGAGATACGCGATATGCTTAGTATTCACCCTCGTTATGATAAACCTACAGGGGCAGGATACCTTGAAATTGAGCTTAGCCGATGCATTGAACTATGCAAACACCAACAACACCGGCATTCAAAATGCGGCCACGGATGTTGAAATCAGCAAGCAAACGGTTAATCAGGTATTTGCATCGGGATTGCCACAGGTATCGGCCAATGCCAACATGTTGCAGTACACCCAGGTACCTGGAAGCTGGGTAAAAAACTTCGTTCCCACTTCCGGAGCACCGGAATATGTGTTTATTCGATTCCAGCAACCCGTAAACGCAAATGCCACATTAAGCATGAACCAGTTAATTTACAGTGGTACATTCTTACTTGGATTGAAAGCAGCCAAGGAATTCATGAACGTGAACAAACTGATGCTGGAAAAAACAAAATCCGATGTTTCGCTCAATGTTGCCAAATCCTACCTGATGGCTTTGACCTTGCAGAAAAATATCACCCTCATCAATGCCAACATCACCATGCTGGAAAAGACTTTGAAAGATGTTACTGCACTAAACAAAGAAGGATTTGCCGAAAAACTGGATGTTCAACGCCTGGAGTTCAGTTTATCAAACCTTAAGGTGCAAAGGGACAAGCTGGGTAATGGATATGGAGCCTCCCTTAATTATTTAAAATTTCAGCTTGGCATGAACGTCCAAAACCCAATTGCATTGACCGATGACATTGAAACCATAGACAAAACCATTCCGGCCGCAGAACTGACTTTCGACATCAAAAACCGCCTAGAGTACCAACTGCTCAACCAATCCATATCCATCAGCTACCTGGATGAGAAGCGCTATAAGGTTGGCAAGTTCCCCACGCTTGTTGGCTTTTTGCAACATCAGCAAACCACGCAGCGTCCTGAATTTAATTTTTTTAGTAGCAACCTGAGCCAGAACAACAATTGGATCCCGAGTACTGCCGTAGGACTAGGACTATCGCTAACCCTTTTTGATGGCTTTAAGGCCAAGGCAGCTATAGCTGATGTGAGACTAAGAAGAAACAAAACCCTCAACGATATCAAAACATTCCAGAATGCAGCTTCTATGGAATTTGACAATGCGTTGAAAAGCTACGAAACCAACCTGAACATGGTGGGGATTCAAAAGCAAAACCTACAACTTGCAGAAGAAATCTATAAAAAATCAATGATTAAATACAAAGAAGGAGTAGGCAGTTCGCTGGAAATCAGCCAGGCTGAAACAGACCTCAAATCGGCACAGGCAAACTACCTCAACGCTTTGTATGACTTAATCATGGCAAAACTTGACCTAAAAAAATCCCTCGGAAACGACATATTAAAACCTTGAATAACCACATGAAAAACCAGTATATCATAGTATTTGCCGCATTATTGGCATTCACCGCCTGCGGTGAGAAAAAAGGTTCGGTGCAAGAAAAACGTGCTGCCCTCGAAAAAATAAAGAAAGAAATTGCCGCCTTGCAAAGCAAAGCCAAGCAATTGGAAACCGAAATTGCAAAACTGGAGCCGACCAAAGAGAATAACAAACTCGTAGAAACGGAGGTAATTGCTGCGGCGGCCTTTGAAAGCTACTTGGATATTGAAGGCAAAGCAGATGCTGAACAAAGCACCATTGCTACAGCGCAGGTTCCTGGAACCGTTACCCAGGTGATTGCCAAAGCAGGTGATGCTGTTTCTGCCGGTCAGGCACTGGCTTATTTGGACAACAGCACGCTTCGCCAAAGCCGTTTGCAACTGGAGCAACAACTTTCCTTTGCCAACACCTTGTTCGAAAAACAAAAACGTTTGTGGCAGCAAGGCGTGGGTACCGAAGTGCAGTATTTAACAGCAAAAAACCAAAAAGAAGCCCTGGAAAAAAACCTGTCTACACTGGATGCACAGCTGGCTATGTATACCATCAAATCGCCAATAAATGGCACTGTTGAGAGTGTTGATTTAAAAATAGGACAAGTAGCGGCACCGGGCCTTCCGTCTTTTAAGGTGGTAAACCTAAGAAACCTCAAAATCATTGCCGATGTAGCCGAATCATATTCCAACAAAATCAATACCGGCGATGGGGTAAAAATCAATTTCATGGACATCAACAAAACCATCGACAGCAAGGTAACTTTTGCTTCCAAGGTCATTGATCCGCTTAACCGAACATTTAGAATAGAAATCAGGCTTAACAATGTTTCAGATGTTAAACCCAACATGTTGGCAAAACTGAAAATTGCCGATTACCAGAATAAAAGTGCCCTTACCGTGCCTACCAATGCCATTACAAGCGGCGTGGAAGAAACATACGTTATGGTTAAGGAAACCAGCAATGGTAAGGAAATTGCCAGAAAACGTTTGGTAAAAACAGGCCATACCGGCGAAACCAGAACAGAAATACTGGAAGGATTGAAAGCCGGAGATGCCGTTATTGTGACTGGTTATCAGGAACTAAACGACGGACAAACCATTGAATCCAGCAAATAAGTAAAAACATGAGCGGTTTCAAAGAATTCAAACCCACCAGTTGGAGTATAGATAACAAAACGAGTATCTATATTCTAACCATTTTTGTTTCCTTGGCAGGTATTTTATCCTACATAAAACTACCCAAAGAGCAATTCCCGGATATCGTTATCCCCACCATCTACGTTCAAACCATTTACCCCGGCTCCTCTCCCAAGGATATCGAGAACCTGATAACCAAGCCCATTGAGAAGAAGATTAAGTCCATCAGTGGCGTAAAGAAGTTAAAGAGTCAGAGTATTCAGGACTTTTCCATCATCACGGTAGAATTCAATACCGATGTAAAGGTGGATGACGCCAAGCGAAAGGTTAAGGACGAAGTAGACAAAGCCAAGGCAGACCTTCCCAGCGATTTGAAAAAGGACCCTACCGTTATGGAGGTCAATTTTAGCGACATGCCCATCATGTATGTCAATATAAGCGGTGATTATGACCTCTCTGTATTGAAAAAATACGCCGAAATCGCGAAAGACAAAATGGAAAGTCTTTCTGAGGTTACACGCGTTGACATGGTCGGTGCGCTGGACCGGGAAATTCAGGTGAACCTGGATCTGGCGAGAATGTCAGCAGCCGGCCTTTCCCAGGACGACATTACCCGAGCCATTCAATATGAAAACATGCGGATTGCCGGTGGCAACATCGATGTGGACAGAATGAAACGTTCCCTGAGCGTAAGTGGTGAATTTAAAACCAAAAAGGATTTAGAAGACATCATTGTACGCAGTGGATCCGGTGCCGTGGTTTATTTGCGCGATGTGGCCGAAGTGAAAGACGGATACTCCGAAAAAGAGAGCTATGCCCGTTTGGAAGGAAATCCTGTTATCACCTTAAACATCATCAAAAGATCGGGCGAAAACCTGATTGAAGCCAGCGACAAGTGCAGGGGCATTATCGATGACATGTACAAAACCAATATTCTTCCCAAAAATGCGAAGGTGGTTTTTACCGGCGATCAAAGTACACAAACACGCATCACCCTTCATGACCTTATCAATACCATCATAATTGGGTTTATACTCGTTACGCTGATATTGATGTTTTTTATGGGTGCTACCAATGCCATTTTTGTTGGTTTAAGTGTACCGCTCAGCATGTTTGTGGCATTTCTGGTGATGCCCACATTGGGCTTTAGCCTCAACATGATTGTATTGTTCAGCTTTTTGCTGGCATTGGGAATTGTGGTGGATGATGCTATTGTGGTGATTGAAAACACCCACCGGATTTTCTCCAATGGAAAAGGGAAAATCCCAATTGTTACTGCAGCCAAAAAAGCAGCCGGCGAGGTATTTCTGCCTGTTTTATCCGGAACATTAACCACTTTGGCACCCTTCGTACCCCTAACTTTCTGGCAAGGCGTTGTGGGCAAATTCATGTTCTTTTTGCCGATAACACTGATCATCACCTTGCTGGCTTCGTTGCTGGTGGCTTATATCATCAATCCCGTTTTTGCCGTTGATTTCATGTCGCATAGCGAAGAGGATCCCAATACAAAATCAAGAATTACCAAAGGTTTCAAGAAAACAAGCATATTTTTTGCCTTAGTGGCAGTGCTATGCTACATAGCATTCGGTTTTGGAACCGGCAATTTTGCGGTTACCCTTTATTTACTCTATGCCATGCACCATTTTTGGCTAAGTAAGGTCATTTACAACTTCCAGCATAAATCATGGCCCAAAGTGCAGGAAAAATACAAAAGGCTTATTGAATGGGTGCTCATTGGAAAACGTCCACAGCTATTGCTGGTTGCCACTTTCCTGTTGTTGATTGCTTCCTTTATCATTACCGGAATCCGGAAGCCCGGGGTCGTTTTCTTCCCGCAGGCTGAACCAAACTTCACCTACATTTACATCACCACTCCGGTAGGAACTTCGGCCAAATTCACAGATAGCATTTTAAGGAGGGTTGAAAATAATGTATTTGGCCTCATTGGCAAATCCAATCCGGTGGTAGAAAGTGTTATTTCAAATGTAGCTGTTGGCGCAACAGACCCCAACAGCGGCGATAGGTCGGTTTCCAGCAATAAAGGAAAAATAACCGTTGCTTTTGTAGAATTCAGCAAGCGCAATGGAAAAAGCACGCAGGAAATCCTCAACGGGATCAGAACAGGTATAAAACCCCTGGCTGGTGTAGATATTGTGGTTGAACAGGAACGCAATGGTCCTCCTGTTGGAAAAGCCATCAACATCGAAATTCGTGGCGATGACTTTAATGACTTGTTTGGCACCGCTTCCGAATTAAAAACCTATCTGGACAAATTGCAAATTCCCGGAATTGAGGAACTGAAAAGTGACTTCATCAGCAGTAAGCCAGAGATTACGGTAAAAATTGACCGCGAACGAGCCAATCGCCAAGGCATCTCCACTGCACAAATTGGTATGGCTCTCAGGAATTCCATCTTCGGTGCAGAAGCCACCAAGTTCAAAGATGAAAATGAGGACTACCCCATTATGGTTAGGGTTAACAAAGAACAATCCAACAACCTGGATGCACTGCTTAACATGAAAATTGTTTACCGCGATATGAACATGGGCGGTATGTTGAGGCAAGTTCCTTTGTCCTCTGTAGCTACTGTTGCTTATGGAAACACATTTGGCGGCATCAACAGGTTGAACCAAAAACGGGTTATCACCCTGGCTAGCAACGCCCTACCAGGTTATGCTCCAAACGAAATCGTTTCTCAGGTACAAACCGCCATTGGCAATTTCAGCACCAAAGAAGGCGTTGAAATTGCGTTGACCGGAGAACAGGAAGAGCAAAAACAAACCCAATCATTTCTGGGTACGGCGATGCTCGCCTCAATCGGGCTGATTATCCTTATTCTGGTAACCCAGTTCAATTCTTCCAGCAAACCCATCATTATTCTCACAGCCATCTTCTTCTCCATTATTGGTGCATTGCTCGGCTTTGCCATATTCAACATGAATTTCTCGGTGGTTATGACCGGTATTGGCGTAGTAGCCCTGGCAGGAATTGTGGTGCGAAACGGCATATTGCTGGTTGAATTTACCGATTTGTTGCGTTCGAAAGGGGTTCCGCTCCGCGATGCCATTATCGAAGCAGGTAAAACCAGGATGACGCCGGTATTGCTAACCGCGGGCGCCACCATTTTAGGCCTGATTCCATTGGCTGTTGGACTTAATATGGACTTTGCCAAACTATTTGGGGAACTGAACCCGCATATTTACTTTGGTGGTGATAGTGTTGCCTTCTGGGGCCCGCTAAGCTGGACGATGATATTTGGACTTGGATTCTCAACCTTCCTGACGTTGGTTTTGGTTCCTGCCATGTATTTGCTGAACGAACGCTTCAAAACCAGGGTTTATGGCTGGTTTGGCAAAAACCACGACCCTGATAAAGACACTTCACCGGACGCCATTAACCATTTAGAACTATAAATTTAAAAAGGCTGTTTTTACAGCCTTTTTTTTAACACCATGAACAACCCTGAAAACCTTGCTGATTTTTTGCTTTCGCTTGGCTTTTCACAGGCGAAAACAGGCCATTTATTTACCCTGAAAAACCCACCTATTTCGCTGTTGTTTGTGCCCACTTCCGAAGAATTTATCAATCAAGAAACTACGGAAACCATCATCCTTCATGAAGATACATGGAAAACCAGAACCCATGCCGTTAAAAACCGTCTCCAATCCCTTGCTGGGCTAAATAAACCCGTGCATGCAAGAAAGTGCCAGGTGGAAAGAATCAACCAATCTGTTGCACAGGCCTTCATGGAAGAATTTCACGTAGGTGGTTTTATTCAATCGTATTATAAATTCGGTTTGTTCCAAAACAACGAATTGCTGGCAGTGGCCATGTTCAGCAAACCCCGCAAGTTTGATGATAACACGCTAAGCGGTGAACTCACCCGATTTGCCACAAGAACAGGCATTAGAATTACCGGTGGTTTAAACAAACTCATAACCGCCTATCTACGTCACACCAAAATCAACCACCTGATGACTTATGCGGATAAGGAATGGACACAGGGAAACACTTATTACCAACTGGGGTTTGCGTGCATTGAAAATACCAAACCCCTATCCTTCTATATCCACAAACAAACCGGAGAGCGCATTGCCAAATCAAAGTGGAGTGGGAATTTATCGGAAGACTGGGTAGAAAAAAGCAACCGGGGAAACCTAAAACTGGTGCTAAAAAAAAATCCCCGTTGACCGGGGATTTTTTTATCAGTATAATTTTTTGTTAATACAATTCAAATGTATTTTTCTGTTTCAGCAAGCCTCTTGTCCAAAGTTCTGTGCTGTATTTTCCTTTTTTCAACTTTCCGGCAAGGGTACCAGATGCTGGGTAGTACCATTTAACCACGTTCTTCTCTCCATCAGAGATGATGGTTTGTTTTATGCTGAACAGGCTGCTTTTATCAGCAAGGCCTTTGTTTCCGGAAGATAAAACCTCACCTTCAGGGCCAATGATGCGGATGGTAACTTCTTCTTCGGCTGGTTCCTTGATGAAAGAATTCTCAAGAACATCGAAAGAAACGCGCAATTTTTCAGAGGATTTTGCTTTGTTGGTTTCAACCTGCAAATCACCTTTCTTGCCAATACCTGATGTTAAAAGAGAACCAAACTGTGGGATTGCTCCACGGTTAATTTTATCTTTCATTTGGGCATTTTCTTCAATTAGCGCTGTTTTTCCTGCTTTTTCAGATTCAACATCTTTGGTAAGGGCAGCTATTTTGGCCATCAAATCGGCAATTTCTTTTTGCTTTCCTTCAAGTTGCTTTTTCAATTCAGCCAATTTCTTCTGATCATCTTTGCTCAAGCCGGCTCCTGAGGAACTGCCGCTGGTGGGCACACCCGAACGGGCAATGATGGCGCGCAAAGAGTTTAGCTGACCCAACAATTCCACAACTTTGGGATTATTTGGACCTTCTAATTCTTCAATTTTTCCTGTTAAACGGGCATTTTCTTCCTGGTAGCTGGACAAAAGCGGCCTTAAAGAATCCTCCATGCGCTGCAAATCGCGCTGCAAAGAGTCTTTCATTTGCAATACCTGAAGTTTTTCCTGAATTGCTTTAGAAGTTTCACTCCTTTTGGAATAGAAATAAGCATTTCCACCGAAAGATGCTATTAACAAAACACCCAAGGCAGCAGCTAATACATTTTTATTCATTCTCAATCTTTAAAGATGCGAAATTATTATTTAAAACTGAAAAAACCTACAATTATTTAATATTACCCGCAGCATTCAATTGGGCCAATACTTGTGAAGGCGTGATACCTACAGCCAAAATCCGTTGTTTTTTATCCAGCAGTATTCCTGTTGGGATTTTTTTTATTTTCAGTTTACCATTGATGGTATTTGAACTAAATCCCTGTAAAATGCGGGTATCATAACGATTAGCATAGCGGTGTAAATACTTGCTGCTGGCTCCATAATTAAGCATTAATACCTTTAAATTGCTGTTTTGCAATCTTCCAAGTTTATGCAATTCAGCGCTGTCCTGAATGTGTTTTTGAGATTGGTCGTGCCATACATAAATATAGAGCATATTTCCCCGTAAACGCCTCACCCTTCGCATTTTGTTTTTCGATTTATCCCTTGGTTCTGCATAACGGAATCGGGGCAATTTATCACCTTTGTTAAGGATATACTTGAGTTTGGTATTGGTTTCCCGTTTCAGGTTCACAAATGACCCATCCCGTGCCACTTCATCCACGTAAAA
>CANKVN010000077.1 GCA_947487055.1 Flavobacteriales bacterium | reverse complement strand
GGGTGGTTTGGCCAAAGCCTGGATAAGCAAGGTATGCGGCCCCCATGAAAAAGCTGTTGCCCTGGGCACCTTTGCCGGCCTTCAGAGCCTTGCCTTGCTGGTTGCCAGCGTTTGGGCGGGATTTTGCTGGGACTGGGTTGGCCCTGAACCTGTTTTTGCCGCAACGGCTTTATTATCGTTGCTTGTGGGAGGTTATTTTGCTGTATTTGTCAAAGAAAAATAGGTGCAATGAAAACAGCCGCAATGCTTTTAATGTTAATTTGAACATGAATCAATCCAAAACAGCCCTCGTAACCGGCGCCTCCGGTGGACTGGGGATGCAATTTGCCCGTTTGCTGGCAGCCGATGGCTATAACCTCGTTTTGGTGGCCCGCAACGAAGAAGCGTTGAAGGCAGTAGCTGACGAAATACAATCCCTGTATGGCGTTCAGGCCAACTGTTATGCAACAGATCTGGCGCAACCCGATCAGGTGGAAAAGCTGATTGCCCAGCTGGAGCAAGCGCAAATTGCCATTGATTGTCTCATCAACAATGCCGGTTTTGGCGATACAGGCCACTTTGCAGAAAGGCCCTGGGCCATTCACCAGGATATGATTCAGCTGAACATGCTTGCCCTTACGCGCCTTACCCATGCTTTATCGCAGGGCATGATAGCCCGAAAGCAGGGCCGCATCCTGAACATTGCTTCCACGGCGGCTTTTCAGCCTTCGCCAAATTTTGCGGTATATGCCGCTACCAAATCCTATGTGCTCAGTTTTTCGGAGGCGCTGGCCTACGAACTGAAAAATACAGGGGTAAGTGTTACGGTTTCCTGCCCCGGCCCCACAGAAACGGCTTTTCACGATCGTGCTGCTACCCGAGGTTCTAAAATAATGCGCATGGGCATGATGAAATCAGAGACGGTTGCTTTGCAGGCTTATCTGGCGATGAAAGCAGGTAAACGCAGGGTGATGCATGGAATGATGAATCGCTTGCTCGCTTTGAGCACACACATTACCCCAAATGGTTTGTTGTTGTCTGTGACCAACAACCTCATGAAACCTTGATTTTAGGCCAAAACGTCCCAGGTTTTGTCTGCCAGCAGACGCACGGTGTTTAAATATTCGGCAAAAGGCATTGTTTTTCCCCATTCGTAAGGCGCCACCATGCTCAAAACCTGTGTGCCGTCGTTCTTTTGGTAAAGGTGGTAAATGCCGCCCACTACGGGTTCAAAATTGATGGAAGCCTGGTAAATGGCGTGGCTTATTTCCAGTCGTTTTTCAATATCGCGGGCTTGCTGAATGAGCAGTGCGGCTTGTTTGCGCAGCATGTCTATCTGCTGCTGAGCCTGATGCTGCATGGCCTCGTGGGCATTTGCTTTCAGCAAGCGCTTATCTATCGGCTCTATTTTTGGGGAGCTCACGGACAAGGCATAGGGAGCCTGGCTCAGTTCGCCCTGGTACAAGGCGTCTTTCAGAAAATCGGGGCGGGTATCCAGGTCTTTGTTTTCGGGCACATCAAATTAACAACAATGCCGCTAATTTGTTCTTAGCGTTTTCCGCGGGTGTTTTCCAGTCCGTAGCCGATAAGTTCATCGTAGTTCATGGTTTGGTTGCGGTGATACATCAAAACCATGTAATTGTTCTCTGTTTCGCTGTGTGCACCTTCGAAATACTTTGTATTCACTGAGCCGTCTGCAGGGTCGTAAACCGCGTAAGAATAGTTGTAGTAGGCTTGTTTTAGGGGGATAACAGCTTCGTAGGTTTTGTTATCGGGGTTATAGAACATTTCGCAGTCGGGGTGCATGCGCCAGTCGCTGAGTTCGCCATACACAAATACCTTTTTGTCTTTCAAATCCTCATCGCTTTTCAGGCTAAAGTGCACAAAGCAGTAATCGCCCTCTGCGGCTGCTCCGGATGGCAGGGGAATATCCCGGCTAAAAAGGAAATAGCGGCCGTTGTAATCTGCCCAGTTGAAATAGCGATCGAAGCGCCTGGTTTGGTCGGTAATGAGCACAATGTGTTTCTGGTTGGCCACATTGAAGCGCTGTTTTACACCGGCGGTGCTTTGTCGGAAGCTGCGGATGTCGAAGAAGCGGAATTCATTCATGCCTTCGAACTGGTTGCCGGTTTGGTACTGGTAGTTGTAGCTGTTGCCGGCAATAAACTGCGGGGCCAGTCCGGTGTTGGCGGTGGTCCATTCTCCGTTTCTCAGGATCACGGCTTTCAGGTCCTGGTAGGGTTTGGGCATGAAATAGTTTTCGGTGAGCACAAAGTTGAAATTCACTTGCTGGTGTGTGGGTCTTAGGTCCACCTGGCTGCTTTGAATGACGGTCATGTCAATCCGGCCTTTCATGCTCAGCACCATCAGGCGGCGCGACAATACGATATCGGTTTCGTCGTAATTGCGATACACCACAAGCAGGTAGTTTCCTGAAAGTTTGGGCTGGGTATTTGCCGTGGGCACGGCTGCATCGTAATGCACAAACTGCATGAGGGTGCCGGTGCTGAAGGTTACATTTTCAATGTTTTCAAAACCTTGTCCCTGCAGGTATTGGTTTTTCTGCAAACCGCTTGGGTTCCAGAGGGCGTCGCAGTGGATGAGGGTGTATTGGTAGTAATCGCGTTCGCCGGTTAGCTGGTCAAACTCCAGCTTGTAGCTGCCGGTTTCTCCCAGGCTAATGGTAGGGAAGGCAAATCCGGAGCTGCTGTTTTCCAGTTTTACGGTGCGAATGTCTTTTTCGTAAATGGCATTGGAATACCGAAGGGCGCTGTCTTTGCTGCCCCAGAGCAGCAGGGGTGTGTAAATGGATAGCAACAACAAAAGTTTTTTCATGCCACAGTAGAATAATCCAAATGTATGCCAAAAAAAGGAAATTTGATGGAACGGCCTTGAATCAGCTATGGTTTAGGTGTAATAAACGTGGTTTATAATCGATACCCAACTTGAAAAAGATATCAAAAAAAGTTTGTCTATTTAACCGTGAATTATGCTATCTGACGAGGGTTTGCCATGGGGTGTTAATTTGAAACGCTTTCCTGCAAAGGCATTTGGTAGAAATAAGCTTTGTAAGTATTGTTAATAAAGGGGATTAGCGCTTTTGGCAGTTGTAAAAACAGACCCATATATTAAGGAACGCGCGCATGTGCGTCACGCATAAATATAAGGAATAGTTACTAAATAAAAAAATAAATTGGTAAAATAAACATGAAAAATAGGGTGTAAAACCGATGTTTAAAAAACGGCCAAAAAAACAAGGATAAAATTTGGAATTATGGGTAAGCTGTCGTATATTTGTTTTTCATCCCTTTTTCAACTTACTACCAAAACCAAACACCCACAAAAGTGGTATCCCTCTTTTTGTGTCCAAAAACGAATAAAACACAACGATGAATAACAAACAAAATGCTGAAAAATTTAAGATTGAGAACGCTTTACGCAATGCTTATGCAGAAATTCAAAGTAATTGCATGGTGGGAAGCCCCTGGGTATTGCTGCCGGAATTGTGCGCCCTTGCCGCCAAAATTCGCTTAAGCCACGAGGAAGTGGCTGTGCTTGCCGTTGTGTTTGTGCGTGGAGAGCACCGGCAGTTTGTGGATGAAAAGGTTTGTCAGCAGTTGTTGAATGCCCACTGTAAAGTGAATGGTTCCCGCCTGCGCCTGGTGGTTCGCAAAATGGGCAGTGACGGCGTTTTGGATATTACCCGCGACCGCGAGATGGGTTGTGCAGCCTACAGCATTAGCCTGGAAACACAGCGCGCCATTGATGAAGACGATGACAATGGTTTTAAAGGGTCTGCCCCGGAAGGGCTGGACCAGCTGCTGCAATACGTAAACCGCCGCTTGCTTGACAGTGACCACATGCTGGAACGTCAGGTGGATGAGCACATTGAAGCGGCGAAGCGGCACAACGAAAACCTGAAACTGGTGAAATACTTGCAGGAGAAACTGTTTTTCTGCAACATGGAGGAAGCCTTTACCTTGCTGGCCATTTGCACCAAAGCGGCATTTGAAAATGAGCCGTTTAATTATGTCTACCTCGATAACTACATCCATTCCAGCCGCACGAATATTCAGCGCCTAAGGCAGGATATACTTGATGGTACATGGCTCCCGATTGTGGAAGGCCTGGTGGAAATAACCGGTTCCAATGTCATGGAATTCAATCCTGATTTGCAACTGACGGATGCAGGATTTGACCATTTTCTGAGCGAACTGGATCCGGTTACGCTGCGCATGATTCGC
Source organism: Flavobacteriales bacterium (assembly GCA_947487055.1). Classification (GTDB taxonomy): domain Bacteria; phylum Bacteroidota; class Bacteroidia; order NS11-12g; family UBA955; genus RGEC01. The sequence continues at coordinate 5,948 of CANKVN010000077.1, read as the reverse complement.
AAAAAAATGTCGTCGGTGCGCACTCCCTTGCTGGAGTCGAAAGCAATCAATAAAGTAGATCTGTTTTTTAGTGACGAACTGAAACGCAAAACCACGCGCATAGCCCAGCTGTTTTCTGCCGGGGAATTTGCCCGATATCAGGCGCAAATCCCAAAATCTGCGCGCATGCGTGGCCTTACCATGTTATTTCATGGTGGTCCGGGCTGTGGTAAAACAGAATTTGCCCTGCAGCTTGCCAGGCTTACCGGCAGACCGCTGATGAAAATTCAGGTAACCGATTTCATGAGCAAATGGGTGGGCGATTCTGAGGCCAACCTAAAGCGTGTTTTTTTGGATTACCGCAGGTCCTGCGAGCGCTTGCCCTTGCAGCCAATCCTGTTTTTAAACGAGTGTGACCAAATTATTGGCAAGCGGCTGAGTGCCAATTCTGCAGTGGATCAAATGACCAATGCCATACAGAATATTCTGCTGGAAGAAATGGAAACCTTTGGCGGTATCCTCATTGGCACCACCAACCTCCCCAGAAACATGGATCCTGCATTCGAGCGCCGCTGGACCATGAAGCTGCATTTTGAGGCGCCCAACGAGCACGCGATTGCGGCTATATGGAAAAGCCACATCAAGGGGTTGCGACTAACCGAAGCGGTTATCCTGGCTACACAATATAAGCTTACCCCCGGGGAGATATTTAACGTTGGGAGGCGGTTTGCTGTGGAGAAATTGCTGGGTTTGGAAGATACCCGACTCAATACCCTGCTGAAACTGTGCGCCACAGAGCGTTATGAAGCTGCACAAACCGCCCGCAATCCGCTTGGATTTAACCTACCGGAGCGGCTGGAGATGGGGAAGCGGGAAAAGAAGGCAGGTTGATTTTCTGCCATTAAGTGGATAAAATAAATAATATTAATTCTCCATTGATTAATTAAGTCGAATATATATTTTAGATATACGTCTAAAAAATAGCAAATATTGGTATTTTAATTGATTTAATAACCAATTATTAATTGTAAAAACGATCTATTTATGTTTAAATTTGACCTTCAATATTTAAACCTATTTTGTTTACCTCCTTTCTATGCCCTTCGCGAATACTTAAACTTCGCGCACAACAATATCTGACTTGTTTAATTCTTATTTATTTTGCCTTGTTGCCAGGCATTTTGGCTTCACAAACTTCAGGTTTTTTACCCAACCGAGGTCAGGTTTACGATCAGGATGGCAAGGCAAATACGCAGGTGAAGTACCTGTTTCGTCAGGGTGCGCTGCAAATGCAGATTAGGTCAGAAGGTTTTAGTTATGAAGTTTTTAAAAAGCATCCGCAGGACGATAAAAAGGAGGTAATTACCCGGCTTGATTTGGGATTTTCGTATGTAAATGTTCCTGATAAAATAACCTTTAGCTGGCAGGCTGAGCAGGCATTTGGGGAAACACTAAACTTCTACAATCACCTTGGAAAATTTGAAAACCTGCAGCGGTTTCGGAAGGTTACCGGTATAAGTCGTGATAATAACATTAAGTTGGTTTTTGAGGTTGATGGAAACGGACAGTTAAAATACGATATATGGGTAAAGCCTGAGGTCGCTCAAAAAATCAGGATGGCAGGGCAGGATGATAGTCGTTTGTTGGCGGGTAAAGATTTGAGCAAAGTGGCATTCCAGTTTTTTGAGGATACGGTTGTTGAGAGCATTCCGCAAGTTTCGGTGGTGGCCGGAGCCAAAGCATTGCCTTTGCCGGATGCTGGATGGACACAGGCAGAAAATGAATATACCCTGAAAATGGCTTTACCTGCGGAAACATACTGGAAACAAGCAGACTGGGTGGTGATAGATCCATTGCCTATTTTAAGGTGGGCAACATATTATGGTGGTGGAAGTAATGACCAGGGATATGGGTCGGCGGCTACCACTGACGGCGATGTTGTGTTTTGTGGTAAAACAGCATCTTCAACCAATATCGCATCAAGTGGTGCTCACAAAGTGACCAACAGCGGAAAAGATGATGCATTTATAGTGAAAATGAAACGTGATGGGGGCGCAAGTCAGCGAACCTGGGGAACTTATTTTGGCGGTACACTTGAGGATGTTGCCAATGATGTAGCAGTAGATTTAAATGGTGATATTCTGGTAGTGGGCGTGTCCAGCTCTTCCGGACTTGGATACAATGCAAAATACAATGGTACTTATTCTGCAAATAAAGATGCCATAATCATCAAATTTTCTAGTTCCGGAATCTTGCAATGGTGCAACTACCTCGGCGGCACTTCAGATGATGAAGGGTTTGGTATTGCCACAGATTCTGCAAAAAATGTGATTGTGGTTGGAAGAACAGAATCGGCTCCGGTCACAAGCTTATTACCAGCAAGTGCAACCGGCTATACCATATATCAAAGTACAAACAATGGTAATGGTGATGGTTTTATTGGCAAACTGGATAAAGATGGTAACAGGTTGTTTGTGACCTATTACGGTGGAAAGTCTAGCGACGAAATCAGGGGTGTGGTAACAAGCAGGAAAGACACAATTGTTGTTGTGGGCACTACTGCCTCTTCAACAGATATAGCAACATCAGGTTCAACATATTCAAATTTGAACGATGCCTTTATTGTTAAATTTACATCCAACGGAACAAGGATTAAAGGAAGGTATTTTGGTGATATACAGGATGATTTCGGTTATAATGTGTATTATAAGTCAACCAACTATTACATTGTTGGTAAGACAAATTCCGATAAAAATATTTCAACCACCGGTGCCCATCAATTACTGCTTAATTCTTCGGCATCCTTCAGTTCCAATACAGATGGTTATTTAGTTAAATTTAGTCCTACGCTTACTACAATATGGTCTACCTATTATGGAGGTTCTCAAAACGACGAGGCCAGATCCATGGTAATCGATGATTTTGATTTTGTATATATATGCGGGTCTACAAATTCATCAACTACTGGAAGTATTGCAACATCGAATGCATACAGGCCGAGGCTTTCTGGCGGAGCTGACGCTTATGTAGCAAAATTATCCAGCGCCGGTAAACGCATTTGGGGTACCTATTTTGGTGGAATTGGTGATGATCTTGGTTCTGATATTACCCATGGCAAATTTGCGGATGTATTTTTTGTAGGTACTACGGAATCAGATACTAATCTGGTGCTTTACCCTTATCAGTCAACTTATGGGCAGTTTACAGATGCTTATTTTGGCGATATTTACTATTGCAAAAAATTTGCCATATTGCGAAAGGATACGGTATGCACAAATGATACTTTTTCCATAAAATTCACGGATTCGGTTAATAAGAACAAATGGAATTTATCCTTTAAAAAGTATAAGTTTTCGTGGACCGGGCCCAATAATTTTACTGCAGCCGGCAACAAGCCCTATACCTTTCAAACGGCCCGCAGAAAGGCTTTGTGGAAAGATACAGGAATGTATCAGTTGATTGTTACCGACTCTTTTGGCTGCAAGGATACGGCCAAAATCAGGGTTAATTATTTTTATCCCTTACCCAAGGATACTATTTTAAGTCCAAAAAATTATTGTAAATGGGATACCCTGAAATTTAAGGCTACGGCAGGTCCGTGGTCTAAATCAAATTATAAATATTACTGGCGAAGCATAGACAATGTATTTAAGTCCGGAAATAATAAAGATACACTCAGGTATCCGGCAGTTAAAGGAAAGTCGGATGGGAAATATGTACTAAAAATAACAGACCATTTAGGATGCACCACCCTGGATACGTTCTTGGTCAATGTAGGCCCTACTTACCTAATAAAGACCAATTCTCCAGTTTGCCCAAAAGACACCATTGAATTAAAAACCTCCGGTACCAGGTTGAAAAAAGTAATCTGGAGAGGGCCAAATGGTTTTATTGATAGCGGTTCGTTTGTAAAGATATTAAATGCAAAGGTCTCTCATATTGGCAAATACACAGCCTATATTGTAGATAGCAGCGGATGCAAAGACACGTTCAGCACCAACATCACATTATACAGGTTAGACTCGCTGCTATTAACCCGAAATGATCCCATTTGCTCAGGAAGCGATTTGAAAATTACCGCATCCATGAGATCCTTATCAAATAAAACCAAATATTCATGGTCGGGCCCAAATAGTTATAAATCCACAGTTGCAACAGCACTGATCGTCAAAGCAACAGCTGTCAATGCAGGAACCTATACATTATCGGTAACCGATACATCCAGTAAATGCACCATAGACACTTCCATTTCTGTAACCATTAGAAGCCTTCCTTTTCCCAATATTAAGACCAATGCCCCGGTTTGTGAAGGCACTACTTTTACCATTAAAAGCTACCCATCCGGTGGCGCAGGTTCGGGTTATCGTTTTACCTGGACAACGCCCAAAGGCACAACAAGCACAGATACCGGTCTTATTGTCAAGCCAGTTACCAGAGCGGATTCCGGTATTTATAAATTGCAATTGAAAGATGTGTATGGTTGCACAAAAGACACTTCTGTTTTGTTCTCATTAAAAATGCTTCCTGATGTGAACTTCAGCCTCAACAAGGATTCTCAGTGCTATAAGAATAACAGCTTTGTCTTTAACAACACCACAGTCTTAACATCAGGAAGTTTCAAGTCATTTACATGGAAAATTCAGGGATTTACAGATTCAACCCAAAGCACAAAAACCAGTATAACCCGTAAATTCAACGCAGTTGGACGTTATAAATCAACCTTGATAGCACTAAGCAACGATGGCTGTATAGACTCACTCACCAAATATGTGGGTGTGCATCCTGAACCTTCAATATTATGGTCCATTACCAGCAAAGACACCCAGTGTTTGCGTGGAAACAAGTTTACTTTCGACGATCAAAGCACCATTAGCAGAGGCACATTGCAGCGCTACTGGACTTTTGGTGATGGAGGCAAATCCAGTTCTGATCCTGCCACCTACACTTATACCAAGGCGGGCGACTTTACGGTCAAATTACGCATTGTCAGTGGATATGGATGCAGTGATTCAACCACGAAAAAAGTGCGGGTAAACGACAATCCCAAAGCAGCGATTTCCGTAAATAATGCAACACAGTGTTTTAGTGGAAATCGTTTCATTTTTACAGATATTTCAACGATTTCTGCAGGTTGGAAACTAAATGGAAGAAAATGGGATGTTGGTTCCGGATTTTCAGATACATCCAAGAAAGACACGACCTCATACAGCAACTCCGGAAATTTCACCGTTTCATTGGCAGTAATTTCATCGGACGGATGCACGGATACCGTAAAAACCATTGTAACCGTTCAGAGTATCCCAACAACAGGAGCCATCGGTTCTGATCAGACAATTTGTAATGGAGGAAATCCTGCAGCCTTTACCAGTTCAACAAACGGTACAGGCTCGGGTACCATCAGCTACCGCTGGGAATCAAGCACAAACGGTGGCTCAACATGGTCTACCATAACCGGGGCTACTGGAGCTACCTATGATGTACCTGCAGGCCTTACAACAACAACACAATACCGAAGAATAACGATTTCGACGCAGAATTCGATTCCTTGTGAATCAGCGGCCACCTCTGCTGTAACGGTTACCGTGCAAAGTTCGGTAACTGCCGGCGCCATCGGGTCAAACCAAACCATCTGTAACGGTGGCGACCCTGTGGCCTTCACGAGCACAACAAACGGTACAGGCTCGGGTACAATCACCTACCGCTGGGAATCAAGCACAAATGGTGGCTCAACATGGTCTACCATTTCCGGAGCGACAACAGATATTTATGATGTACCTGCGGGTCTGACATTAACAACATTATACCGCAGAATCACCATTTCCACACTGAACTCATTGGTGTGCGAATCAGCATCAACCACAGCCATAACAGTAACCGTACAGAGCAACGTTACAGCAGGTGCTATCGGTTCGGATCAAACCATCTGTGACAGCGGAAATCCGGTAGCATTCACCAGTCCAACAAATGGT
>CANKVN010000076.1 GCA_947487055.1 Flavobacteriales bacterium | reverse complement strand
AGGGGGCGCTTTCATTGGATAAACGATAGCAAAGACTGGCTTCAGATGGATAAAACCGGCCATGTATTTGGGGCTTATTTTACAGGTACTGCTGCATCTGCAGTATTCAGACACACGGGATATTCCCAAAAAAAAAGCGCCTTCATGGGTGCTGCAATAAGCCTGGCATTCCAAATGCCCATTGAGTACGTTGATGGCAGAAGCCCGACATGGGGCGCCAGTAAGGCCGATATTGCCGCAAACCTAACCGGAACCACTTTTGCATTTATCCAAAATTATTGCTGGGGCAAACCCCGTATTCCTTTCCGGGTTACCTTTCACAAAACGGACTTCGCGTCGCTTCGTCCGGAACTGCTTGGCAGCAATCTTCCGGAGAGATTGCTCAAGGATTACAACGGGCAAACCTATTGGCTGGATTTGAATCCGGAAAGGATAAAAATAAGACCCGACGGATGGCCGAAATGGCTTGGATTCAATGTTGGTTATGGCGCCGGAGGCCTTTTGGGCGGCACAGACAATGTTTGGACCGATGCCGAAGGGAACACCAGTAATTTTTCAAGTGTTCAGCGATACCGCCAATATTACCTCGGCCCCAGCATCTCACTTGGCTACCTAAAACACCATCCCAAACGCGCAGTCCGCATACTGGCACACATTACCGATAAAATAAGAATCCCAATGCCCGCTATGGAATTTAACAGCAAAGGCAAAAACACCTGGCACTGGATTTATTGGTAATGAATAAATTAAACCATTGATAAACAACGATGAAATCACCTGTACAAATCGATATAGAAAAGGTTTTTAAAGAAAAAAATCCTGCTGCAGCAAGGCTTATCCCCCGACTTTTGTTCAAATGGATCAAATCCACCATCCACGAAGCCGAAATAAACCAGTTTTTGCGCGAAGAGCAAGACACAAAAGGCATTGAATTTGCCACAAATATTTTAAAGGCATTTGGGGTTAAACAAGGTTGCTCCGGGCTATGGAATATCCCGGAAACAGGAGGAGCCATCGTTGCATCAAACCATCCGCTGGGTGGCCTGGACGGCATGGTATTGCTTTGTCAATCAGCACAAGCCCGCAAGGATGTGAAATTCATTGTAAATGACATCCTGATGAACCTTCCACAATTTGAAGAGGTTTTCATCGGTATAAACAAAACCGGTGTTAAAGCCAGAGAGCAACTGAATGCCATTGAAGAAACCTATGCATCCGAACAACTGGTGTTGATTTTCCCGGCCGGACTTTGTTCCCGTAAAAAAAATGGCATCATACGAGATGGAGAATGGAATAAAGCCTTTATAAGCAGGGCCATTAAATACAAAAAGAACATCATTCCGGCCCATATCAATGGTAAAAACTCTTCCCGTTTCTATAACGTGGCCAATGTGAGGAAGTTTCTGGGGCTAAAAGCCAACCTGGAAATGTTTTTTCTGCCCGATGAAATGTTCAGGCAAAAAGACAAAGAAGTGAATGTACATTTTGGAACACCCATTCCCTACAGCTATCTGGACAACCGCTTTACACACCATCAATGGGCCCAGCTGATTAAGGAATACATCTACACCATAAGGACCGAGAATATCGATTTTCCAACCTTTGTAGACCACCGTCCCCATCATTTTTCTCACCTACATCACACCCACATATAATCTTTCGGGTTTTCTGTGTTAAACTTGCAACCAACATGATGCCCATAATCGACAAAGTAGCCACTGAACTGCTCGAGCAAGAGCTGACAGAAAATATATTTGTCAGGCCCACCAACAATATTGGGAACCACATATACATCTTCAACGGTAATGAAAAACCCAACCTCATTCAGGAAGTTGGTCGACTTCGCGAATTAAGCTTCAGGGCATCCGGCGGTGGAAGCGGCAAATCTGTAGATATTGACGAATTTGATCTGGGCGAAAAACCCTACAGGCAGCTGATTGTATGGAATCCTGTAGATAAAGAAATTGTGGGTGGTTACCGTTTTCAGGTTTGCAACGAGGCCAGGCAACCCGATGGAAACTTTCACCTAAGCACCACAGAAATTTTCCATTTTAGCGACAAATTAAAAAATAAGTATTTCCCCCATACCATTGAACTGGGCAGAAGCTTTGTGCAACCGCAATACCAGCCGAGTGCGGAAAACCGCAAAGGACTTTTTTCACTGGATAACCTTTGGGACGGCTTGGGAGCATTGGTGATAATTTACCCCGAGGTAAGGTATTTTTTCGGAAAAGTAACCATGTACACCGACTTTAACCGGGTTGCACGGGATTATATCCTCAGCTTTATGCAGCACTACTTTCCGGACGAAGAGAAACTGGTTACCATTCCACACCCTATTTCCATTACCACCGATTGTAGCGCATTATTGGCAGAAATAGCCCACCTGGATTATAAAGATGGCCACCATGTTCTGAACCAGAAAGTCAGGGCATTGGGTGAAAACATCCCTCCTTTGTTCAATTCATACATGAACCTGAGTCCAAGCATGCGCACCTTTGGTACCGCAGTAAACCATCATTTTGGCGACGTGGAAGAAACAGGCATCATGGTAACCATAGACGATATATACCCGTCAAAAAAGGACAGGCACATCAAATCATACCTCGATTATCTGGCAAGGCCTATTCTCGATTGATAAAGAATTTCCCTTTAGCAACCTGATTTTCCACCAAAATCTGAAAGCTATAACCTCCAGAAGATAACCCTGCAAGGGGAATCAGGGCCGTACCAGAAGCATCAAGCACAAGCTTGCTGGCTTGAATAAATCTGCCAGCCATGTCAAACAGCTGAATGGTTGCCGATTTCCCTTTTGCCGCTTCGATTTGTATGCTCAAATACGTGCTGGCCGGATTGGGATAAAGCAACACTGTTAACCCTTGAGGATTTGTCAAACCGGCCTTATTCAAATCCAGGGCCATTTGCACCGCACCCAAAGCGTTAATCCTCCCATATCCATAGTTGTTGTTGCTGTCGGTTCCGGTTAATCCGTCTTTAATAGCCGTGGCTTTCAGCACCTGCCTCACCAGTTCAGGGGTGAGTTTTGGATTTGCCTCCAGCATCAGCGCGATAATGCCGGCCGCGTGGGGTGCCGCCATGCTTGTTCCGCTAAACATGGTCCAGTACTGGGTTTCGCCCTTAAATTGACTTTGGTAAAGTGTATAATCCTGCATCCAGCCTGCAAACTGGCGGTTATTTACTGCCGATGCCACCATTTGGCCCGGTGCAGCAATATCCGGCTTCATACGGCCATCCGGTGTTGGGCCGCGGCTACTGAAACCCGAAACCTCCCCAACCTTTAACCAGTTTTGAGAGCGGTATGTTTTATTGGCATCAATCCAATTGTTGCGGTTGACATAAGAACCCACCGAAATGGTGCTTTTGCCTGTTCCTCCGTTTTCGCTCATACTTCCAGATGCGCCGCCTGCAAGGTATTTGGAGCTGTAATCGTTGCCCCTGACTTTATTTAAAAATGATCCGCTGGTCCATCGGTAAACCTGCCCGCTGTTCCAGCCATGCACCGTGCCATTTCCAGTCATCCCCACCCTGATTCTGCATTTGGATGCATTGGAGGATGTAATCATGGCCAAAATATTGGGTTTAGCATTGTTTACATAGCTTTTCTGACAAGAAAACACATACGTCAGGGTATCGGAACCTATAATCGATTTTCTTTGAACCACGCCGCCTGAAGATGCATAAATAAATGGCTCCTCCAACAACAAATTGCCAAGTGTATCAAACAAAGACACATTGATGCCCAGTTGCTGATTCGGTGCACCCCAGAAATCACAAAAGATACTTTCCTGGCGGTAGTCGCTGCGGTTGCGGTCTATGGCGAAGGTGTAGGCCGTATCGTTGTTCAGTTCTGCACTTACATGCATTTGATTGCCTGCATCGTTGCCATTGGCACCCACCACAATGTGTCCGTGCCCTGCAAGAGATTCTACCGCTTTGTCAAAAACAGAAGTCCCATCATGGGGGCCTGTATGCATTCCCCAGCTTAGGTTTGTAACCGCTGGTTTTTGTTGTTTTGTTGCATAATCAAATACATACCGGTAGGCATCAATGATGGTGGGATTGGCAACCAGATAATCACCAAGTCCACTGCCACCAAGGGTGTCGTTGCTGTATTTAATGGTTACGAAAACCAGATCGGACTTGGGTGCCATACCCCTGAATAACTGTTGGGGCGTGGTGAATCCGGAACCGGCAGCAATACCCGCTACATGCGTACCATGCGTGCCATCATCGTCTCTTACCGATTGAATGGCTGTGGGTGAAACATATTCGCTGCCATAAGCAAAACCGGCAGGCGGTGTTCCACTGCTGAGGCCTTGATGCCAGAAGCGCTTAACCCGGTATAGGGTTCCGTCTTCGTTGTAAAAAGTTGGATGATCTGTTTGAAATCCAATATCTACAATTCCCACCACCACATCTTTTCCAAAATAGGCCCTGGGCAAGCCATTGTTCAAACCATCATGCACTTCATTTACCTTGCTGTGTACCCGTGCTGTATCGTTGCAATGGCGGACTGAATTCAACCTGCCAAACACATCCAGATGGGCTACGCAGGAATGAGAAATCATTTTCACAATCTCTTGATAATCAATTTTTAGAAACTGTATATTTAAATAATTAGTTCCGGTATTTTTCCAAGCACATGCGGTGTCTTTCCATTGCACCGCTACCCAGTGTTTGCCTTGTTTGTCTGGCGGAAAAAGCGTACCGGGACCCACCGCTAAAAACAACTTTGCCGATGCCGAAACCGGATCTGTTGATTGGGGTAAAACCCTTTTATGCTCTTGGGCGTTAAGCAAAATCGCACTGCAAAAAAGCACCACCAACAAGAAAGCCCTTGATAACATATTTTCAAATTTCGCCAATAATTGGGTTTTTGCGATGCGAAAACCCTGAAACATGAGAAAAAATTACAATTTACCTTTAAAGTACTGCATCCATTGCAAACCCTTTTGAACGTATTTGGGGTCGTGGGTAACGGATTTCCCGTTTTTGGGAAAGGCCCTCCCTGTATTGTGAATGTGGAACGCCGACTTGTAATCTCCTTTGATCAGGTAACTACCATAAGATTCCTTTATCCATTTCACACCCCAATAAACACCTTCATCGCTGCGTAAATCTTTCACATAAATATTGTAAAGCAAGCACTTATACCCCATTAGTTGAAATGGCCCCCAGGAAGTAGCCAGGTTTTGCAGCGCCTCATCCCCTGCATTGCCAATATCCGCCGGTTTCACATGCTCATATTGACGTCTAAGTCCCAGCTTCACCAATTGCAAACGGGTATATACGTGTTTTTCATACCTGAATCCTGCCGGTTTCCGGCCACCAGATTCCAGCATACACAATGCTGCCAAATATTCCGGTGCTATATGGAATTCTTTCCCGAATTTCCGAAAATCACTACCATAATTATCAATAACTGCCTGAGGTCCAGCATATTCACCAATGGGCCCATCCTTCAATGTACGCCACCACACACCCTTAAACATCACCAGTACCAGACAAAAGACAATGATGAGCCCTGTGATAAAAATCCCTATTCCAGCCTTACTTTTAATTGCCACGTTCCAAAAATACGTGCGCTGCCATTTATTTTTGCAGGATGAAGGATTTTTCTTGGCTGGAAAGAACCCAGCTCTTGATTGGCGAAGCACAACTGGAAAAACTAAGCAATTGCCATGTTTTGATCGTAGGCCTTGGCGGGGTTGGCAGCTATGCCGCCGAATTCATTTGCAGGGCCGGTGTTGGAAGCATGACCATCGTGGATGGAGACATTGTAGACCTCACCAACAAAAACAGACAATTACCTGCCTTAACAAGCACCATAGGCCTTTCCAAGGCTGCCGTTATGGCATCAAGATTAAAAGACATCAATCCAGGCCTCAACCTTACCGTGATAGAACAGTTTCAGCGCCCTGACGACACCGCCCGCATGGTTGCAGAAAACCGCTACGATTATGTGATGGATTGCATCGACAGCATATCACCCAAGGTTTACCTCATTCAAAGTTGCGTAGAAAACAAGCAACGCTTCATCAGCAGCATGGGCGCAGGTGGAAAAACAGACGCTTCTGCAGTTACAGTAGGCGATGTTAGCGAATCCTACAATTGTCCGTTTGCACGCTTGGTGCGCAAACGCCTTCACCGACATGGCATTTACACGGGTTTCAAAGTGGTTTACAACCACGGACCGCTTCATAAAGAAAGCCTTAAACTGACCGATGGTTCCAATTTCAAGAAATCTTTTTATGGCACCATTTCTTTCATGCCGGCCTTGTTTGGATTGCGGATGGCGGCAGAAGTAATCAACGATTTAAGGGTGATTTTATAAATCCTTTTGTATATTCGCACTAGACTTAGTAACAAGAAAAACATGAAAAAAACAATCTTCCTGCTATCTGTGAGCCTATTGGTGTTTGCAGTTGCGTGCACCAAGAAAAGCAACAACCCAACCTACCCGGACATTTCTGGCAAAACCGTTAAACAAATCCTCATGATGCAGGACTGGCATTTCAATGCCTGGGCCGACAGTGCTGAAAACGACATCAAATGGATAGACCAAATGGATGCCTGCATGAAAGATGATGTTTACTCCTTTTTCAGCACAACCAGGTACAAAGTGATTGAAAACTCAAATAAATGCTACCCTTCTGATTATGAATTGGATTACACCATGGCAACCGACAACTCTACATTGGTGACCTTCCTGGATGGTAACGAATGGGAACTAAAATTCAAATCAAACACCAAGCTGGAGTTCTGGCGCATCGTTAATGGCACAGAGCAACACTTCCAAAAAGTAACCCTTACAAGGGATTAATTTCCTTTGATTTCCTGAATCCCGGTTTTGGCCGGAATATTATTCGGGTCAATTTTCAAAGCGGCATTGTAATTTTCCAATGCCGCTTTTTTATTGCCCAATTTCAAATGCGCCTCTCCCCTTAGTGCATAGGCATTGCTAGAATTGGGATTCAGCTGCACAAGGCTGTTGCAAAGGTCTATGCATTTGGTACAATCGGCATTTGCCAATGAAATGAAGGCGGTATTGTACAAAGCCAAAATATGTTGCGGATTGAGGAGCCTGGCCTGATCATAGCATTTAACAGCATCGGAATAATTTCCATGCTGCTGCAAATAAAATCCCTTGCCATAGAGCGCCTCATCTGAAAACTCATTGATGGCCAGTGCACGGTCAAAATACTTGAGTGCTATGTCTTCTCCCTTATTGGCCTTCAACAGCGCTATTTGCATAACCGCATTGTACTGCTGCGGATTGATCTGCAGCGCTTTTTCAAAAAAAGCCATGGCTCGTGCAGTATCCTTTTGCTCCTTGTGCAATACGCCTATATAAAAATTGGCTTTATCGGCATATTCCGATATTTCCGACAAGGATTCTAAACCCTTTTTGGCATCTGCATACATCTGCCGGTAGAGGAACAATTTGGCCAATGCAAATTCTGCTTCATAAAAAGATTTTTTCAATTTGGTGGCTTTCCGCAAATGCTTCATGGCCAGCAATGGATCGGCGGTATCTTTCATTAAGATGGTTTCGCCAAAGCGAAAGTGATACATCGCATTTTGGCTATCAAGCATCACAGATGATTGAAAATCCAGCGATGCATCCTGATACTTTTTCTGGTAATAAAAGGTGTTTCCCCGTTTGTAATAAAGATCTGCATTTCCTGGATCTTTGTTGATTTTGGCAGAAATATCCCGAATATCCTGGGTATAATTGGTATCGGTTTCAGCAATGTAGCGGCCGATTTTGGAGCTTTGGTTACAAGAAGCAAACCAAAACAACAACAAGGTTAAATAAACGGTTGGGCGAAAGCACATAGTGCAAAAATAAGGCTGTAGGGAGGTAAACAGCGACAGATTTTTGCAATAAAAAAGGGGTTTTTGTGCCCGGGACGGGAATCGAACCCGTACTGCCATTGCTGACAACAGGATTTTAAGTCCTGCGCGTCTACCTATTCCGCCACCCGGGCAACGCGGCTGCAAAGATACAAATTATCTGTTCAATCAGAAATCCCAATTGGGTATTTTCTTGCATTCGCTGTTTTTGAAACTTATGCCTTAACATTGCAGTGTAGTTATCCGTGCAAAATATTTGCCTCATCATCCCTTGTTATAACGAAGCCAGACGCCTGCCTTCGGCTATGATTACCACCTTTTTACAAGCGCATCCGGAAGTGTCTGTTTTGGCGGTAAACGATGGCAGCACCGATGAAACTTTGCAACTGCTTCAGCAATTAAATGAAATCCTTCCTGCACAATTCAACTTCCTAAACCTGGAGAAAAACGCAGGCAAGGCAGAAGCCGTTAGACAGGGAATGTTAAAAGCCACAACCACTTCGGAGGCCGGCTACATTGGTTTTTGGGATGCTGATTTATCTACCCCACTGGAAGAATTGATTTGGTTTACCAACTTTTCGGGTGGCACTTTGCACCACGATATCATTATGGGAAGCCGCATTGCACGGCTGGGAAGCCGGATTGACCGCAAAAACCTAAGGCACTACCTCGGTAGGGTATTTGCCACTGCCACCTCCATGATTTTAGATTTAAAGGTTTACGACACCCAGTGTGGTGCAAAACTCTTTAAGCGAGAATGGGTGGAACAGCTTTTCAGTGCACCTTTCAAAAGCGCATGGTTTTTTGATGTGGAGTTACTGGCGCGATATATACAGCAACAAGGACACGAAAAAACCTATGAGCGCGTGCTCGAAGTACCCCTAAACAGGTGGATTGAGGTAAAGGGTACCAAATTAAAAACCACAGATTTCCTTAAGGTACCTTTCGAGCTCTTGAAGATCAAACGGCATTACCGGCTGTAATTTTCATGCCAATTGCTTTTCACCTTAGCTTCTTAGGTGTATTTTTGCTTCAACTGTATGAGCAAAAAATCATCCACCACCACGAATCAGCCTTCCGAATTCAAAGCAACTTATGTTCCTTTTTATAGCAAACATGCAACAAAAAAGGACGATGGCCAACCTATTGAAGAACACTTCAAAACCAGGCTGCAGGGTGCATTAACACAGCCCGAAGACTGGTTCGTTATTGGATTCATACAGCCTGGCAATCACCTTACTGATTTTTTAAAGGCAGTTTCGCCATCGATTACCGAAACAGACCTAGTTATTGCAACCCCTGCAGTTAAAAACAGCCTGCAAACGGCAGTAGTGTCCGGATTGCGCAATGCAGAACTGCAAGCCCCTTTCCTGTTGATTCACCGCCAGACGGCAACCTACCTCCTGAATTGCGGTGTGGATATTGAACAAAAATTCGGATTGCTGTTCGCCCTAAACAAAGGTGGATTGGATTGGCAATCCGTGGCTTCAAACAGCAACGATTCGCTTCAAAAGGTGAGCCTGAAAGAACGCACACAAACAGGCCTGCAGCATATCAATCCCCTAAAATCATTGTCGCAGCCTACCCGACACCTGTTTTCGGCCCTTGCCATCATGATTTTGTTTTTAATGACCACCCTCAGCAAAGATGCCGGTATCAGCGGTGATGAATTTATTCAGTACCGCTGGGCCGATACAGCCATCATTCCTTACTTCACGGAAGGAAAAGAAGCGGCATTGTTTGACAAAAGCGACAACCATATGGAAAATTATGGCAGTAGCTTCGATACGTTCACCGCCATGCTGGTGCGCATCACTGGCACGGAAGATGTTTTCCAGCTGAGGCATTTCTGGAACGCGGTATTTGGCTTTCTGTGTGTACTATTCGGTGGTTTGCTGGTAAGGCACCTCACCCGAAGCTGGCTTTGGGGTATTATTGGCATGCTGCTGATGCTCTTTACACCACGATTGCTGGGTGATTCATTAAACAACCCCAAGGATATTCCTTTCGCTGCAGGCTATATTATCGGTTTGTATTATGCCATCCTTTACTACGGGAAAAATGGAGGCAGGTTAGGGCAAGCCGTTGGGATCATGCTTGGAACAGCACTGGCCATCAGCATCCGTGTAGGTGGCTTTGTATTGATTCCAACCATTGCATTGTTTGCGGGCTTGCGGTATATCGAAAATGTAGGTCTTCGCAATTTCCTGCGCCTTAAATGGACCGGTTTCATCAAGTTTTTCCTAACATTTGCGGGCATTGCGCTGGGTTCCTACCTGCTGGGTATTTTGCCATGGCCTTATGGCCTGGATGATATATGGGTTAATCCTTTCAAAGCGCTGAACGCATTTACCAAATTTCCGGTAACCCTGC
>CANKVN010000075.1 GCA_947487055.1 Flavobacteriales bacterium | reverse complement strand
GATGTTATCAATATTAATGTGAACCCCCAGTGCAACGGCTGCTTCGATCTCAGAAAAATCAACACAATTTGGGGTAAACATGATTTGTTCAGGGGAAAAACCTGCCCTCAAACCAAGATGTACTTCCTGGATGCTAACCGCATCAAGGCCGGCTCCCTCCTGTTTCAACAAGCGAAGCACATTCACATTGTTCAACGCCTTCAGCGCGTAATGAAGGCTAACTTTCACGCCCGAAAAGGCATTTTTTAACCGGTGGTACTGGCTTTTGATTTTATCGGCATCATACACATACACCGGGGTACCAAACTGTGCAGCAATATCGCTGGCTTCAACTCCTCCTATTTTCATTGTTCCATTTTTTTTCATAAAAAAAGCGGGGATGTGATCCCCGCTTTTTTTAACGAAGAATAATTCTTTTTACGATTTCTTAATTTTTTTGTTTTTACCCAATCCAAAGTCAACCACCACTGGTGTTGCAATGAAGATCGATGAATAAGTACCTACAATAATACCCAATACCAGCGCCAGTGAGAATCCTTTCAAGGCATCACCACCAAACAGGAACAGGATGATACAAACAAAGAATACGGTGGCAGATGTAATGATGGTACGGCTTAGGGTTTGGTTAATGGCCATATTAATCAGCTTGTGATCATCTTTCTCCACGCGGCTGTTTCCGGTAAGGAATTCGCGAATACGGTCAAATACAATAACCGTATCGTTCATTGAATAACCAATTACGGTAAGCAATGCAGCAATCAGGTGTTGGTCAAATTCCACAGGGAAAGGCACCCAGCCATCCATGATGCTGTAGCAAGCAAGAATGAAGACTACGTCGTGCACAAGTGCAATGGTAGCTCCAAGGCCATAAGCTGCACTGCGGAAACGCAGGAGGATATAGGCAAACATCAGGAAGATAGCCACTATCAGCAGCAAGGTTGATTTATTACGGGTACTTGCTGCAACAGAAGAACCCACTTTGGAGGTACCTCTAATGGATTCTGCACTCACTCCATAATTTTTGAGCGCAGAAACTACTTCTATGGTTGTTTTATCACGGGCCTCTTTTGAATTTTCGTTCAGGCGGTGCGTGGTAATAACGCGGAACTGGTTTTCATTACCAAAGGTTTTGGCCTCGTTGCTGCTTCCGGGGAAGGCTTTATCCAGCGTTTCCTTGATTTGGCCTGAAGAGATATCCTTTGTTTTATCAAACTGAATAATGAATGAGTTACCACCTTTAAAGTCGATACCGGTTGTTATACCGCCTTTGTAGATGAAACAACCAACACCGGTAAGGATGATAGGCAACGATAAGATGTAAGCACGCCTGCGGTATTTAACAAAGTCGAAGTTGGCATTCTGCAATACATTTTCGCTGTAAGGGAATGAGAATTTAAGGTCTTTCTTTTTGGAAACACGATTTTCAATCATCCAGCGGGTTACCAGCAAAGCGGTATACATGGATGTAAAAACACCAATAACAAAGATTACGGCAAAACCATAAGCCGGTCCGGAACCTGCCATCAAAAGGGCAACACCGGCAAGCAGCGTGGTTAAGTTTGAGTCAATAATCGCAGAAAGTGCATATTTAAAGCCATTCTTCACCGCCTGTGCCAGGCTGATTTTGTGGCGCAATTCCTCTTTAATACGCTCGTAAATCAATACGTTGGCATCTACCGCCATACCAATGGTCAATACGATACCAGCCATACCTGGGAGGGTAAGTGAAGCACCCAAACTCGCCAGAATACCAAAGATGAGGAACATATTGGCGAATACGGCTATAATGGAGTAGATACCTGCACGGTTGTAATACAAAACCATGAAAATAAGGATAGAGAAGAAACCTATCAGCAGTGAATTCAATCCACGTGTAATTGACTCCTGACCCAATGAAGGACCAACCACATCGCTGGCAACAATCCTGGCAGGGGCAGGTAATTTACCCGCTTTCAATACGTTTGCCAGGTCATCAGCTTCTTTGATGTCAAAATTACCCGTGATTTGGCTTTGGCCACCGCTAATTTTCTGGTTAACCACAGGGGCTGAATAAACACGGTCATCCAAAACAATGGCAATGTGTTTGCCGGTATTGGCACCGGTTATTTGTGCCCAACGGCTGGCAGCCTGAGCGGTCATTTCCATGCTCACCTCAACTTCGCCGGTTTGGCTGGTTTGCGAACGTGCATTTGAAATAATGTTTTCTTCTTCGCTGGCAAGGACTGCTTTTCCGTCCCTGTCTAGTTTCAGGAAATATACAAAATACTGATCGGCGTATTCTTTTGCCAGCTTTTTGGCAACGCTTTCCGATTTCTTATCGTTCTTCATGAGGCTTTGAACAAGCTCATTGGTATTTACGGGTTTATCGCTGAAAGCAAGTTTTACAGAACCATCCAGGACATTTGCGTACTGGGGTGATTCCAACATGGTAAGCAGTGACTGGCGATCGGTATTGCTAACAGAGGCAACAGTGCTTCCGAGGCCCTGGAAATAGGCATAGCCTTTCAGTCGCTTCAGCACTTTGGCGAGCGGACTGCTTTTGGCATTGTCTTTATCGGCAGCGGCAACACCACTATCAGGCTTCACTTTTGAACCACTGTCTTTTTTAACTACAGCAATGGTGGTGGTGTCTTTTTTGGCCTTGGTTGTATCTGTGCCAGAAACCAAAGCGGCTTGTTTGCTAAATTTGTACAATGATTCAAGAATCCTGGAAGCCTCCAGACCAGTTTGCGTATTTCCATACACTTCGTAGAATTCCAGATTGGCACTCTTTTCGACCAGGTCTTCCAAACGGCGGGGATTATCCACACCAGGAAGTTCTACGCTGATACGTCCACCATCAATTTTTTGAATGGTAGGCTGCGTAACGTTGGCCTGGTTTATACGTTTTTCAACCACATCGTATACACGGTCAATTGCGGTATTGGTTTCATCACCCAGAATTTTCCTTACTTCATTATCGCTGCTGGAAGACACAATGCCATTGGGGTTGTTGCTTTTGGCAAACAGGTTGGCTATTTTGCGGTTTGGGGCAGCGGTGCGGAAGGCGTTCAGGAAATTATCTACATAATCACCACCTTTGGTTTTTTCGTCGTTGTTGGCCTGCGCAATGGCTTTCACCAGGTCAGCATCCGCAGGGTCGTTGGCCATACCTTTGATGATGGCACCCTTGTCTACTTCGAGGATTACGTTCATCCCACCACGCAAATCCAAACCAAGATTGATTTCGCGCTGCTTGCATTCGAAATAGTTGTAGTTGGCTACCCACAAATCATAAATGGTTTCGCTGGCCCCCACAGTATCGATATAGCGGCGGTATGACTGGCTGTAGTTAGAGCCTTTTTTCTGCTGTTTTTCGGCAAATTGTTTTGCTTTGTTTTCAAAGCTTTGGGCTTTCCAGGTGAAAGACAACTGGAACAAACAGGCGATGGCCAAGATGACCGAGAATACAATTACTGACTTATTATTCTTCATGATGAAAAGAAAGTGCGGTTTTTACGAAGTCGCGAAAATAGGGAAAAAAATGCAGTGTGCAAGGAAATAAAAGGCTAAATAAATCGAAATGTTATTCGACCAATTTTGCGGCTATCCTACCAACATCCTGCTTATTCATGCAATCAAAATGCCCTTTTGGACAGGCACCATGGCCTATTTTGCTGCATGGCCGGCAAGAAAGATACTCCACCTGCGCCATGAAATCACCCCCGTTATCATGGGTTTCAGAAAAAAAAGGCGCCATCCCAAAAGCCGGAACTGTATTGCCCCAGATCGACACAACAGGCTTATTGAAAGCCGCAGCGATATGCATGAGTCCGGTGTCATGTGCCAGCACCACCCGGGCATGTTTCACCACCAGGGCACTTTGGTGCAGCGATAATTCACCGCATTTGCTGATAACCTTATCGGGAAACTGATTGTGAAGCAATCTGGCTGTTTCCACATCTTCTTTTCCACCCAGCAAAACCATTGGCATATCGATTTTCGAAATCAATTCAGCCATTTTGACCAGCGGCAAACGTTTTGTTGACCAGGTACCTCCAATGGCATAGGCGTGGTAATGATTCGGCAATCCTTGGGGAAGGACAGCATCTCCCGTAAAATAATCAAGACCTGCTCCCTCGTAATGCACACCAAGCTTTTCGGCACATTTCATGTATCGGTCAACCACATGTTCACAGGGCTTTTGGGAAAGTTTTTTCACCAGCAGCCACTTGCGTAAATTTTGTTTATCAAAAACATGAAAAGGAATACCGGGCATCTGCAACCTCAGCAACCTTGTTCTCAGGTTGGCGTGCAAATCAACCACAGCATCGTAGCGTTCCGCTTTCAGCGTTTTAGCCAGTGCTGCAATACTTCCTTGCAGCGGAATAACCTTGTCGATGTAGGGATTATCCTTCAGCAAAGCTGCGAAACCCTGTTTGGTGGAAAAGTGCACTTCGGCATTCGGTATTTGCTGTTTTAAACAGCGAACCACCGGCGTAGTAAGCACAATATCGCCAATAGAGCTAAACCGAATAACCAGGATTTTCATGAATGCTCCGCGAATTTAAGCCCTTTTGGATAAGAGCCAATGTTCAAATTCGGGCAATGATTTTGCGTTGAGGGTCATGGAACGCGTGAGTCCGCCTTTTCTGGCTGCCAGGGTGCCGAAATACATGTCGTGGTATCCATCTTTCTCATGCGCATCAGGATTAATGGCTATCAACACACCCTTCTCCATGGCATACGGTATATGTGTCCAATCCAAATCCAGCCTAAATGGATGTGCATTAAGCTCTATGCAAACACCATTGGCAGCGCATGCGTCTATAAGGTAGCGGTGGTTTACAGGATAGCCCTTCCGCACCAGCAACAACCTGCCTGTGGGATGCCCCAGTATTCGGGTATATGGATTCTCAATGGCCTTTATAAGTCGCTGCATGGCCTTTTCTTCGTTCATATTTAGTGAAGAATGAACACTGGCAACCACAAAATCAAATTTCTCCAGGATCTCAGGTTCATAATCCAACGAGCCATCCGAAAGAATATCGCTTTCTATACCTTTAAATATTCGGAAAGGGGCCATTCCACTGTTCAAAAGATCGATTTCCTCCATTTGCTTCAGCACCCGCTCGTTGCTTAAGCCTTGGGCATAACCCGCACTTCGGCTGTGGTCGCAAATACCAAGGTATTCATAACCCAGCTTCTTTGCATGCTCGGCCATTTCCTGCAAACTATGCAGGCCATCGCTGTAGGTGGTGTGGTTGTGCAGGGTTCCTTTTAGGTCGGTAAACTGAATTAGGGTTTCCGCATTGGTTTGAATCAACTCATCCAGCCCTTCCCTTCTTTCCGGCAAAATATATGGGAAACCAAGTGAACGATAAATGGCCGCTTCATCTTCACCTGCAGGATTAGCATCGGCGGTTAAGCCCAGTGCCTGAAGGTGTGCGGCACTGCCCGTGGTGGTAAACCAGCGTTGTTCAAACATTTCCGGTGTGGTAATCTCAAATTCAAATAAAAAGCCATTGACATCGCAGAACTTGAGCGCGTTTTCTGCAACCGGGGTAAATGACTGTGCGTTTAAATACCCTATAAGCTGATCCGAAGAAATGGTGGTCAGGAATGCCACGGTTTGCAACACAATGGCATTTCGGCGAAAATCGCCGGTAAATTCTGAGCGCGATTCCGGGAACTGTTGCCTAAGTTTTTGTAGCAGATCATTGGCCGGCGCTTCTGCCCTGGCGAAATGAAACCAGCCGCGGGCGTTGAGGGCAAACTGTATGGCCTGTTGAATTTCATGCTGGGTTTTAAGGCCAAAACCGGGAAATTCCACCAATCGATTTTCGCGGCAGGCATCAAACAAATCTTCGATGGTTTCCAAACCCATTTGCCGCCAGATTACACCCACTTTCTTTGGGCCCAACCCTTTCACTTTCAGCATTTCCAGCACGCCGGCGGGGGTTTTGGCAATCAATTGTTCCAGTTCGGGGAAGGTGCTGGTTTGCAGCAGGCTTTTTATGGCGGACAATACGCTTTTCCCTACACCGGGCAAGCTGCCAAGGGCCTCGTCACTCATTCCCTGCAGCGGTTCTTTAAACTTCTTTACATTGAAAGCGGCAGCAGCCAGGGCCTTCACCTTAAACGGATTTTCATCGTGCAGTTCGGCAAGTTTGGCATAAGTACCCAGCAGGGTTGAGATGTCGTAATTGTCCATCGAAAATGAATATACGAAAAAAGGATGAATTTTCCAAATTTTTTGGATAAAATCAATCGGGGTTAAAAAATAAGTCCATACCCCACATACACGGGCAGGCCGGAGATTTCTTTGCCGCTAAAAATATCATTCAGCAGCCGAATCATTTTCCGACTGCTGAATGATGTTTGCCACTAGTCGCCGTCAGCGACCATTCCTTCTTTTTATGATGTACTTCAAAAGAAATGCCCATAAAATTGACAAAATCGCTATGGATGATAGGTTGACGAGAATGTCTTGAAGATGAAAATCATGAATGGGTAACAAGCGATTAATAACAATTACTATAATTATGCTTCCAAGCGGAAAAAGGAGTTTATATTTACGGTCTTTTATCATGTTTATAATTTAATGTAAAAGTAAAGTAATATGTTTAATATTAAGGATAAATAGAATGATTTTTGATCTGTGTTCGGCTCCTTCTTGAAATACAGGTAAATAGATTTGGCTAATCCCCAAAAACAAAATAATATAATAATTATACTTGTTATCATTATTGTTTATTTTTATTCGCAACCATTAACACCTGAATTATCTTGCTTGTCTGTAAATTTCCATCAGAGCAGACTTATCATTACCAGTTTTTTTAGCAACAATCTGCAATTGCTTATTCAAAAGTATTACAGTGGGATAAGCTGGTGGTTTAAAATAGTTTTCAATTATGTGGCTTGTATCACAATAGTGAGGGAATGTATATTGATTTCTCTTTTTAAAATGAACTTCATCTGCATTTGCAACATTAATAAGTCTAAATAACGCTTTATGTACTTATATTTCATTACTTTAAGACATTTTAGCCACCAACGCTAAAACAACATTAAATTGTGGATAAACACCCTCAATTCAACAGCTGCAACTCCCCGCTTTCGAAGGCACTGTCAAAATCCACCCAAATAACCATATTGGGTTTTTCGCCCTGCAGGTACATGATATTCATGGGCTGTCCGGCTTTTTTGTTACTGAGCACTTCCACGCCAAGCACCACAAACTTTCGGCCTGTATAGGCCTTGGGCAGCTCGGCCACATCAAAATCGCCGGTGGCAAAAAAAGACTGAAAAAAACCGCTGCCTGTGGCGGTGTCGTAGGACGGCTCATTCCCTGCCCAGCGGGTTTTTCGGTATAGATCCAAATGCTGAAACACTTCGCCAGCAGCCTTGCCAACCTGTAGGGTGTCACCACGCTTAATTTCTACCTCAACCGAATCGGCAGACTGGGCCTGCAATGTCGCAAAAGACCCCAGCAATAATAGAAGCAGCAAGCGCATTATACGAAGTTATAAAAAAAAGTGCCGAAATCAATTATTTCAGCAATCATCAGCCTGCTTTTACCAATAAAGCAAGCTCCCTGCTTACCAAAGCACTCAGCGCCACACCCATGCCGCCCATGCGCACACAGGCATACAGCCCGTCATCCAAGCGCTTAACAATAGGCGTTCGGTTTTGGTGCATGCCCATAGTACCGGCCCATTGGTGGGTAACCTCAAAAGACTCGCCCGGGACAACCACCTCGCGGAGGTATTGCAGCAAATATTGGGTTATGCCCTCGGTGGTATTGAGTTCCTGAGTGGTTTCGCCTTCAAAATCAAGATTGCGCCCACCACCAATAAGGATGCGGGTGCCCAAACTGCGAAAATAGATGTAACCCTTATCGGCGTGCATCAATCCCCGCCAGGCAAGCCCGGGAATGGCCGATGTAACCAATACTTGCCCACGGGCGGGCTGAACCTGCAACTCTGGCAAAAGTGATGCTGCATAACCATTGGTACAAACCACAAGGGTTTGCGCATCGAAGGTATAACCTTCATGGGTAGCTACGCGCCATTTTCCGCTATCCAGCTTTTCAGGCGACAAGGCGGTTAGGCCTCCCATAATCCGCACCCCTGAGGCCACAGCGGCATCATACACTTTTTTATAAAGCAGATGGGATTGAACCATCCCTTCGAGCGGAGTATAAACCCCATTTTCCAGCACTTGCATGCCTAGTTTGGCGGCATTTCTCAGTTGAAAAGGCTTTTCACCGGTAATCCCTGAGAGGGCATCATTAACCCTGTCAATATTTTGGGCTATTTTATCAAATTCGGTGGCATCATTGTGGTTAAAAATCTCATAGCCGCCTGTTTTCTCATAGCCTATGCCTGTTTCACCAAAATCGGCCAGCAACTGCTGCAAGCCACGAAAGCGCATCTCATACAGGCTGTAGGCAGTTTGCTCGTCGGTGCGTTCAATATCATCCAGAATTTCTCCAATGCTGCCAAAGCAGGCAAAACCGGCATTACGGGTACTGGCTCCAAGACTTACCGGGGCACGGTCTATCACCCAAACTTCGCGGTGGGGCCATTGTAGTTTCAGGTGGCGTGCACTTTGCAAACCCACAATACCGGAACCGATGATTACAATATCGGCATTTTTAAGCCATTGCTGTTCCCAAAAGGACAAAGAAGGAAGTGGTTTCACGCAGCAAAGTTCGTGAATTACCCTTACCCTTTCATATATCGTTTCACTGCTTTTTGGGTGCTGTACCATACTCGGCCTTCTTTGAATGCTTCCAGCTCGCCCCGGCGGGCCAAAAGACTCAGGTATTCCTGACCATAGGGCACAGTGGGATCGTTTGCAATTTGGGCCAAAGGAAGGTAATCATCGTATCCGTTGCCAAGTGCAGCGAGATATAACTCCAGACTGCGCTCAGACCCTTGAAAAAACAGCAGCATCAGCTTCTCTAACTTCCCCTGATTGGCTTCATTTAGTGCACGGTAATATTTGTTTCTATCTGCACGCAGGATAATCACCGGAGGAAACCCCATGCTCATAAGTATAAGGTTCATGGCCAAACCACAC
Organism: Flavobacteriales bacterium; assembly: GCA_947487055.1. Classification (GTDB taxonomy): domain Bacteria; phylum Bacteroidota; class Bacteroidia; order NS11-12g; family UBA955; genus RGEC01. Next base: position 1,359 of record CANKVN010000075.1, on the reverse strand, counting down.
AACCCATCAAAACTGCGGCGCATATCGTATGGCTTGTTGTAAATCATAAAACAATCCGATTGACTTAGCCCGAACATACCTATAATAATTTAATCTATGCACTGAGTTCAACGAGAGAAAGGCCGCTTCCAAGTTGCACCCGAACGCCCGATAGGCATATAATCTCGACCGGCACTGAATTGTCTACCAAAGGCTCGTCATGGATCTCAACAATTGACAACTCTAAATTGCAAGTGTTGTGTTGATCTTGCACCCGTCTGAGCCATGCGCGAAACAGAAGCACAGAGATCTGATTTTGACCACAAAATCTCACCTGGCTTAATCCACTCTTACGCCAACAATCAATAAATAACGAAATTTCATCCTTCGAATAATTATCTTTGAATTGCATGAAGCAAAACAAGAACATTGTTGATTCAATTAATAGATGTAGTTGGCCGAATGCTTACCGTGCATCAGCAACGCAAAACGATTATTGTTGAGCATATTTCATTGTATATCAAATCATTACCACCAAAACTATCTAGATGAATTTACCTGTAAGGTTAACAACCGATTTAATTGTCAAAATTTATTCAATTCGCTGATAGTGAGCTGTGTAAGTTTTGATTTAATAGGCTTTAGATATGAAAACGGATAATCATTTAACTCGAAGTGATTGCTTTTTATTCATAAAATGGCTCATTTTTTCAAATCAATACAAAATTTTTCGGCACATTTCTCTGAGCAAAAAATATTGTCAGTATCATCAATATATTTACCAGTTAACAAATTAAAACCAAGACCTTCATTTTCGATTTTACAATGTTGCTTAGATTCGATCATGAAAACAGATCCAGAAAAATTTTTGGAACATTGATCACATGACTTTTGCTTATCTAACCAATCATTCTGAGCTTTCTTAAGATTCATTAATTTCAAAGTCAATAAGGATTCATCCATTTTTCCATAATCTTTTATAAAATAGAGCGACGTAATAATAAAGTTTAATTTACTTGGTACATAAATATTATAAGTACCCAACTCGTTTGCGTTTTCTAAATCATATATTTTCCCTTCTGAAAATTTTATTACAGGGATGTATTCAGATAAATCTAGATTATTAATTTCAGTTTGTAACCGATCTGCATCAATAGTAATTTTGTAAATAACAGAATCTTTTATTTTAAATAAATCATATTTGGCCCCATCCGGATACTCTTTATTCTTGAAGGGCTCACTAGTTATATTATGGTAAATTGCCATGCAAGTATCGTTTTCTCTTAATAAATCAAAAGAATGGCCACTACCTCTATACTTATAATTTTGTAATAATTGATAATTCCTGTCCCAAATTACTGTGGAGATATATTCTTGGTT
>CANKVN010000074.1 GCA_947487055.1 Flavobacteriales bacterium | reverse complement strand
TGAAACCTTAAATCCATTTTTCTCTGCCCACCTCAAGTACATTCGCGTGAGTATTTCAGCCCAGTCGCAACTTTCGGTTCCGCCGGCCCCTGCATTAATTTCCATAACACAGCCCAGGTGGTCTTCTTCGCTTTGCAACATGTTTCGGAATTCGAGATCCTCCACCAGGGAGCAAAGCTTTTTATACTGGTTGTCTATTTCTTCCGGTGTTGCTTCGCCTGCATCGGCAAATTCCACCAGCACATCCAGGTCGTCGAGAACATTGGTACAAGCTGCGTAGGCATCGGTCCAGCTTTTCTTTTCCTTAAATTTTTTCAGGTGTGCTTCAGCTTTTTTGGGGTCATCCCAAAACTTGGGATCCAAAGTTTGCTCTTCGGCATCCGCAATTTCAGCTAGTTTTCTATCGACGTCAAAGATACCTCCTCAAGGCCTCTACACGGCCCCTTATATCTTTATGCTGATCGTTATTCATGCTGCAAAGATAAGCTTATAGGAATAAAAAGGCATTGGCAGGTTGCCAATAAATCAAGGTATTTTATCTTTCCGTGGCCGCAGGACCTACGGCTTGCTGGTAAACATCCAGACAGCGTTTTCTGGCCAATTCATGTACCACCATTGGCTTGGGGTAGCGAAGGGTATCAAATTCCGGAACCCACTGCCTGATGTATTTAAACTGTGGATCGAACTTTAGTGTCTGAAGCGTGGGATTGAAAACCCTGAAATAGGGTGCTGCATCTACACCGGAGCCTGCAGCCCATTGCCAGCCACCGTTGTTGCTGGCCAATTCAAAATCCAGCAGGTGTTTGGCAAACCACGCTTCACCCCATCGCCAGTCTATCAGCAAGTGTTTGGTGAGAAAACTGGCTACAACCATCCTTACCCGGTTGTGCATAAAGCCGGTTGCCAGTAATTCCCTCATACCTGCATCTACGATGGGATATCCGGTTTCACCTTTGCACCACAACTCAAATTCAGCAGGGTTGTTTCGCCATGCAATGAGATCGTACTTGGGTTTAAACGCCTGGTTCACAACGCGCGGAAAATGCCATAGGATTTGCATGTAAAACTCGCGCCATATAAGTTCATTTACGTATTTCTCTGAAGTTTCCAATCCTTGCCGCAGCAGCTGCCGAATGCTGATGGTTCCGAAGCGCAAATGAACACTTAAACGGCTGGTGCCCTGAATGGAAGGGATATCCCTGGTTTCGCCATAGTTGATGAGTATGTCGTTTTTTACCTGCGTAGCCGGGAACCGGAATGGCTGCTCATCAAAACCCATGCTCTTTAGGGAAGGTGTTTCGGGTGCAATGCCTTTGAGGAAATGATTGAAATGTAATTCCGTTGGAAACGATTCTGCCATGGAAGATTTGAACAGCGATTTCCATTTTTTGCTGAAGGGGGTGTAAACCGTGTAGGGATTGCCATCGTCTTTTACCACTTCATTGCGCTCAAAAATTACCTGGTCTTTAAATTGAGAAAATGCAACGCCATTTTTTGCCACAAGGTTTTGTATGTCAAGGTCGCGCTGCATGGCGTATGGCTCATAATCCCTGTTGGAATATACACCCTGCACATTTTCAGCGGTGGTTAAACTGGCAAATACATCATTCGGTTTTCCATGATAAATCCATAAATCACTGCCCAGCGCCTGCAACTGTTGTTTGATGGTTTGCAAGGTCTGATAAATAAACTGGATTCGCCTGTCGTATGGATTGTCCAGCTTCTCAATGATTTCGTTATCAAAAATAAATATGGCTTTTACCGGAATTCCGGCTGTTAATGCCTGAAACAATCCGTGGTTATCGGTGAGGCGAAGGTCGCGCCTAAACCAGAAAAGATTATGCTTTTGTGTTGAGGATGTCATGGAGTGCTTGGACTACAGTAGGGTATTGATAACGAAAACCATGGGATAAAAGTTTTTCGGCGCTCACTTGTTGGTCGGAGCATGCCAGGGTTCCCATTTCGCCCAGCACGAGTTTTAATAACCATCCGGGAACATTTGGATGCAAGGTTTTTTTGTTTCTTACCTTATCAATGGTTTGCACAAAGTTTAGCATACCGGTAGCCTCAGGTGCCACGGCATTCCATATGCCCGGCATGCTTTCCGTTGCTGCCTGCAAGTAAACGGAGCACAGGTCTTTCACATGAACCCAGCTCAACTGATTGCCGGGATTGCCCGTGGTAGGGATAATCCCCAAGCCGGAGGATTGCATCATTTTCTGCAAAAAAGCGCACCCGTGAGCCAATACGACCGGGGTTCGTATGATGCTGGTCTGGCATCCTTGATCCTCCCACAATTTGGCTGCGGCTTCCCATTTTTCGCAAACGGTTGCCAGAAAATGGGTACCGGGTTTATGTGTTTCCGCATATTGCTCATTTCCGGGGTTGGGATAAAAGTCGGTTCCCGAAGCGGTGATGTATTTTTTAGGAAGGTTGTTTTGTTGTACTAGCTGATGAAGTAAAAAAGCGGAAGTTTTAACCCTGCTGTCAATTATTTCCTGCTTGAATTGGGCTGTCCACCTTTGTTTTCCTACGTTTGCGCCAGCCAAATGGATTACTGCATCGATTGGATGTGTTAGGTTTTTAGGAAAAATTTGGCGATTTGCATCCCAAAACAAAACATTTTGTTTAAGATTTTGTTTAAGAATATCAGAGGTAAGCACAATGACTTCCATTTCTTTTTCCAACAACAAGGGAAGCAACGACCTCCCAACCAATCCGGTAGCTCCGGTTATTAATATTCGCATAATACAATGAGTGCAAAAGAAACAAACTCGGAAGCAAATATGTTCGATGCCCGCAAATCGAAGAAAGACTTCAGGGATAAATACTTTATTAAAGACATCGAAAACATTACAGGTATCAAAGCCTACACCCTCCGCATTTGGGAGCAGCGCTATGATATGCTTGCACCAAAACGCACCGATACAAACATTAGGTACTACGAGGAAGACGACCTGAAATACCTGATGAATGTGAGTATTCTTAATGTGAACGGATACAAAATCAGCAAAATAGCCAAAATGAGCAGGGAAGATGTTCAGCGCCAAACCCTGTCCATTAGTGAAGGCAGCAGCAAATACGAAAATCAGATACAGGCGCTAACCACCGCCATGCTTTCTTTTGATGAAAAAGAATTCAATAAAATCATGAGCATCAGCATCCTGAAAGTGGGCATGGAGGAAACGGTTACCCAGATTATTTTTCCCTTCATGCAGCATGTGGGTGTGCTGTGGCTCAGTGGCAGCATTCACATTGCCCACGAGCACTTTATCACCAACCTTATCAGGCAAAGAATGTATGTTTCCCTGGACCAGATAAGCAACATTCCTGGGCCAACAGCCAAGAAATTTTTGTTGTTTGTGCCCAATGGTGAAAACCACGATTTGAGCCTGCTGTTTGCGGCCTACATCCTGAAAACAAAAGGTCAGCAGGTGATTTATCTCGGAACATCAACACCACTGGATGATTTGAACAAGGTATTCAAGGTGCACAAACCCGATGCGGTTTTTTGTGCCATCACCGGCAGTAATTCCCAGGTTCCTATTCAGGTTTACATTCACAGCTTGCAACGCACGTTCCCTGGAACACCCGTGTTGCTTACCGGCAAACAAGTAATTCGCCGCAGGGACTTAAAGCTTCCGCAGGGAATTCAGGTGGTGGCTTCGCCCAATGATTTCAATGATGCCATTGCGCGCATCAACCGTAACGATTAATATCAACTTCCGCATGCAGCGGTTGCTCGTTGACCAGATAATCTGCCATCATTGGCGATAGCCAGCTTATCAGGCTGCTTCCTTTGCTTCCCAGGCCATTGTATATAAAAAGCCCTTTTTCGGAATTGTGTTCGCCGAGGTATGGCCTGCGTCCCTCCACGGTTGGCCTGATTCCACGAAGGTGTTTTACCAGCGTAAAATCGGCAGAAACCCATTGCTGCAAGCGTTGTAGCAGCATTTCGGCATCTTCTTGTTTTGGCGTTTCGTCCAAACTGCCTTTGTGAAAAGTGCTACCCACCAGCCAGTTGCCGGCTCCATCCGGAATCAGCCATTCGCGATTTTTGTATAATGCCTCTGGGATTACCGCCTGTTCAAATCGTATGGTCAACAGGTCGCCTGCAGTAGGATGAAAGTGCAAATGCCTAAACCACGGATTGTTGAGCACATTAATGCCTTCACAAAATACCACCGCTTTGGCCTTCCAGTTTTTGTAATGCCATTCGTTATCAACACGAATTAACGATGCGTGCAAGAATGCCTCTTCATCCCATTCGGTGAATGGTGACAGCCAGTTTTTTGCAGCCGTCAGGAAAGCCTGTGTGTTCAGTTTGGCGCAGTGGTTCACACGTGTTGCCCCGAAAGGATGGTTGACGTTATTCAGTGAATCAGGTTCTGCAGCAGCAATGATTTCCTGCATTTCCGGGTGGGAATAACGCTTTTGCCACTGGGATGCCGTATGGTCGTCGGGATGGATTTGGAAACCCGGCAATGAATTGAAAAACGATGCATTTAATTGCTTTTCCCAATATGCGTAATAGGCAGGAATAGCCTTGAAAAAAGCATGGTATTGCCATGTTGTTCTCACCCCTTTGGGCACAACCGGATTGACGATGCCGGCAGCAACACGGCTGCTGCTGTTAGGATTGGGGAGGTCTACCACCAATAGGTTTTGCTTGCGCAAAGAAAGTTCCAGCGCCAGCGAAGTTCCAGCCAATCCGGCACCCACGATAATAATGTCAACCTCTTTCAAGCGCTCTTTGTAAATTGCAACAAATTTCAGCCAAATGAATCTTAGGATTGCGATGTTTTTTTGGATTTTCACAGGGTTTGTGAACAGTCAGGCCCAAGATGCCCCGGGAGCTTTCTTCTCAGGGTTTCAGGCTGCCGTAAATTTTTGTCAAATTGATGGAGATGCGGCTTCCGGTTTCAATAAATTTGGTTACACCGTGGGTACATCGGTAGGTCAATCCCTGGGGAAAGGATGGTCTTACGAAACAGGCATATCGCTCAGCGAAAGGGGTTCCAGGAGGCCGTTTGATCCTGATCTGCCTGCTACGGCAGCGTTTCATTATCAATTTCGAACAGTTGATATTCCGGTGTTTTTGGGAAAATCTGTCAATCAAAAGTTATCGGTTGGGGCCGGTTTTCGCACAACCCTGCTCATCAGTGCCAAAGAAACAGAAGGGATTCACCTCCACCTAAAAGAGGATGTTAGAAAAACCGGATTGCTGGCATGTGCCAAGGTTGGATATGTCCTGGATAAACAATGGCAATTGCAGGCCGAATATCAATATGGGCTTGTTTCAATCATGAAGCAGGGTGGAGGTTCATTGTGGTTTCCTACCGGTGCTTATCACCACTGTATCAGCGCGGGTTGTCTTTTTGTGTTATCTTCGGGCCAACGATGAACCGATTGTTTTTTATAATTCTTTTAAGCCTTTTTGCAGCATGTCAGCCTTCCAAAAAGGTTTCGGAAACAGAAGAGATTAAGGCGTTGTTGTTATCCCAGCAGCAGGCATGGAATGATGGAAATATTGATGCTTTTATGGATGGTTATCACCGCGATTCTGGCATGCAATTTATTGGTGCCAAAGGGGTTCGTTTTGGCTGGCAGGCAACCTTGAATGCTTACCGTAAAAATTATCCAACACCCCGAAAAATGGGGCGTTTGGTTTTTGATCTGGATAAAATAGAATTGCTCGACGGGCAGGGTGATATTGGCCATGTGCTTGGCCGTTGGAAATTGATTCGGGCAACCGATACACCCGCAGGGCATTTCAGCCTGATTACCAAAAGAATTTCAGGAAAACACAAAATCATCATCGATCACACATGGTGAAAAAATTGATTGACGGAACGGTAAAGGTGTTCTCATTGCCAGGCAATAAATTTCTGCCGGGCCTGCTGCTGCTGATGATGCTCTCTCATTTGCCGTACATGAAATTACCAGCCGTTGGTAACCATGTTTGGCGGCAGTGCAATACGCTTGCTGTGGCCAAGAATTATGCCGAAGAAAGCATGGATATCCTGAAACCAAGGGTAGATAAGCGTTTTGATAAGTCAGGCATCACTGGCCCCCAATTTCCGGCGTATGATTATACCCTTGCTGCCATGTACAAGGCCTTTGGGTTTTCGGAATACTACCACCGCTGGCTATCGCTGCTGTTTTTTGCCTTGTCGGTTGTGGGCTTGCATAAATTAATGCTGCAGTACGTCAATAACCCTGTGTATGCCAATGTGGGTGCAGCTTTTCTGGCTTTTTCGCCTGAAATGTATTTCCACGGCATCAATGCTGTTCCGGATATTATGGCGCTGGCTTGTATGGTTTGGGGCTGGTATTGGGCCAATAAATGGTTGAAAGGGGAAAGATGGAATGCCTTATTTATAGCATCCCTGCTATTGGCTCTGGCAGGAATGATCAAATTGCAGTTCCTGATGGCGGGTTTGCCCATCGCCTGGGAGTTTTTAGGGCGTAAAGGAAAACCTTTGAAGGCGTGGTTGCAAGCCTCCTTTCTGGCTGTGATTTCTGTTGGGTTATCGCTGTGGTGGTATGGTTATGCCGCTTATTTGGTAAAGACTTATGGCTTGCACGAGTTTGTTCATGCCATGCGGCATGCCGCTAACCTGGGAGAGGGTTTGTCTATTTTTGGGAGAAACCTTTTCTCCGATATACCTGAAACATGGGTTGGGTATGCCTTTTTACCCTTCTTGCTGGCCGGTGTTTATGGTAGTATTCAATTAAGAAAAACCTATAAATCAGTTTTTGTTTATGCCGTTGGTAGTTTGCTTTTCTATGTGCTGGTGCAATACCAATTCATTCATCATGGCTATTATGCCATCGTATTTCTCCCATTACTGGCTTTCATTGTTGCCCGTGGGTTTGGCATTTTGCAAAACAGCAAAGTATCGCCATTGTTATTGTTGATTTGGTTTGCCCCGCTTTGGGCCTGGTTGCGCATTGCGCAAACCAACTGGAATCCCCGCAGCTATAGGGTTCCTCAGGAATTTGTTTCTCCGGATTTATTGAAACAGCTGCGTGTCGGCAACGATACGTCGGAGCGGTGGATTGTGGGGCCGGACAAAAGTGGTTGTGTCTATTTTTACTATACTGGCGTAAAAGGCTATCCCTGGGATACAGCTGCAGAAACTGCTTCCATGATTAAAGCTTACCTGGACAGCGGTGCTGTTGGCTTTGTAACCGATAAGCCAGAACTGATTGGTTCCAAATATACCGGCAAGTTGCATTGCAGAGAAGTGAAATCCGTGGGAAGGTTCAGGTGGTATCGGGTAGAAAAGCAGCCATAAAAAAAGCCCGGAAAACCGGGCTTTCAATATTATTTGATTTACGATTAAGAACGTTTTTCTTTGATACGGGCAGCTTTACCGATTTGCTTGCGCAGGTAGAAAATGCGTGCACGACGTACTTTACCACGACGGTTAACTTCGATTTTGTCGATGAAAGGACTGTTAACGGGGAAAATACGTTCAACGCCAACACCGTTAGAAATCTTGCGAACGGTAAAGGTTTCTTCAACACCGGAATTTCTGCGTTGGATTACATCGCCCTGAAATAACTGGATACGCTCTTTTGCGCCTTCCTTGATTTTGTAGTGAACGGTTACGCGGTCACCGGCTTTAAAATCAGGAATGTCGTTGCGCAGGTATTCGCTGGTGATGGACTTAACAATCGGGTTCATAACTTCTAAATTGGGCTGCAAAGATAGGCAAATTTTATTTCTTTTCAAATATTCCAAAGCTTTTTCCTGTCAAAATGCCAATGACTTAAAAAAACAGCATCTTTGCAAACGCATTAATGCCATGAGAAAGCTGAAGTTGCAAGAGTTGAACCGCCTGTCCACAGAGGCTTTCAAGGAGGCCGAAAAATTGCCAATTGCCATTGTGCTGGATAATATACGAAGCATGCATAATGTGGGGTCTATTTTTAGAACAGCCGACGCTTTTCGTTGCGAAAATATATACCTGTGTGGAATTACCGCACAACCGCCGCACCGCGATATCACCAAAACAGCTTTGGGAGCAGACCGATCGGTACAATGGCAATATTATAAAAAAACAACAGATGCCATAACCGATTTAAAAAGCCGGGGATACCACATTATTGGGGTGGAGCAAACCTCTTCATCGGTCCAATTGCAAAGCCTGAATGTACCCCAAAAACCCATTGCATTAATTTTTGGCAATGAAATTGATGGAATTGATACAGAAGTTTTGGAACTTTGCGACGCATGGGTAGAAATTCCACAAGCCGGTACCAAGCATTCGCTCAACGTTTCTGTTGCGGCGGGAATCGTGTTGTGGCATTTTGCCTCACCGCGCTTGTCTGCTGTGCTGTAGGCGTCACACCGGCTTATTCACAGAAAAAAGATGCGTGGGCCAAATTGGTTGATGCCGAACAAATCCGCATAGATTTATTGGACGGCAAAGCAGATACCGCTGCTGGATATGCTACCAAAGCCCAATTTAACCGGGGCAGACAGGTTTATTTTCAACGCGTAGACCAGATTCAGGCTGCATTGGAAAAAAATGCATTTCCAAAAACAGAGTTTGAACCCTGCTATCAGCAATTGTTGCAGGTGCTGCAAGGTATCAATGCCGGAACAGTGCGTTTCCTGGGGTATTACGATCCCTATTTTAGCACAGTGCTGGAATTGGCCAAAAATCAGGGAGCACAGAAAGACCAGGAGCTGCTGAAAAACAACCTCAGTGTTACCCTGGATGTAATTCCTTTCTTTGTGAAAAGAAGCTACGCAGCGGATGTACTCTTGTTTGCTGCCACCAAACGGCCCTACGATGTGCTCACCAGGTATGCCGATATCAACCGGGAAAAATGGTTCCTCGCAGTTCTTGAAACCGTTGCCCGACAGGATCCTAATGCCATCAAACAGTTTATTGGAACCCTGCATCCGGTAAACAATGTATTGCTGAACAGCTCTGATTCTGTGGTGTTGATGCTATACGATATTTACAGGGCCTACGGACGCAGCAGCAGCAGTTATACCAATATCCACATGGTTTACCATGGAGAATTGAGTGTGGCCCAGAGTGAAGCCCTGGCGGCCAATGAAGATGCCTGGTTCACGAAGTTGTGTTCCTTGCGCCGCAATCCCAAAATCCTTGGAAGCTATTCTGTGGATGCTGAAATGGCCCACCATAGTTTAAAGGTGATTCGGAAGATTAACCTTTTGCACGATGAAAAAAACGAGAAAATAAGGTTTAAACTGTCCGAAAGCATGAATGCCGATGAGCTTTACAGCCTGATTGTTTATAGCCGCGATGAAATCTTTACCAGCACTTTTCTTGGCCTGTTCAAACGGTTGATGGAGCGCCGCACCGACAGCAGCATGTATGCGTTCTTTAAAAACCAAGGTTTTAACCGCTTCCGCACTTTTGTGCAAACCTGTGCTGGTTACAATACCCTGCAGCCCGTGCTAAACACCATGAGTACCAAAGAGCAGGAATTGTTTATTGATGAAATTGTAAAAGACCTGGATAAAACCGGCGGAAACCTTGGCCCGGCGGTGGAAGTAGCCGATATTTTTGGCTCTATTTCAGATTCATTGCTCAGGGAAAAAATGGTATCCCGCATTTACAAGGATTTGCGCCGTTGTTATTTATCGGACAACAAGTACGGCATGAAGATATATGGATTGCTATATAAACTGGCAGGCAAAAATCCTGTTCTGATAACCGGAATTTCTGTTAAGTATAAAGTGCCCGAACTTACAAGGGTAGAAGCCGAACTGCTGTTTCCGGATGGTAAAAATGTGCAACAACACATCTTTTACGACGATGATGATGGTGCAGCCGCTTTTAGGTCGTTTACGGCCAAATTCAGCAACGATAAAAATTATAAGATAACAGAGGAACCCGCTTATTTGCGTATTGAATCTGTGCAGGGGAGGAAGCTGGTTTTGTATTTGAATAAACCACAGGTAGAGAATTCTCTTGCCGCCCTAACAAGTCTTTTTGAAAAAGAAAAACGCTATCCGGATATTGTGGTACACCGCGGACACAGCTACCACCTGCAAAATACCGTAGACGTGCTCACCAACAACACCAAAGTGGCCGTGCTGGGCAGCTGTGGCGGTTATCAAAACATCAGCAGGGTGCTGGAAAATGCCACCGATGCGCAAATTGTGAGCAGCAAACAAATTGGCACCTGGACGGTGAACAACGAGCTTTTGAAGGACATGTGTGAAATGATGCGCACCGGTACAGGCGAAATAGTTTGGAACAAACTGTGGGCAGGATTGGAAGACCGTTTGAAGAACAACGACAAGTGGAAAGATTACATCCCACCCAACCGCAATCTCGGGGTTAAATTTGTGAAGGCATTTCAGGTGATGAAATAATCCATGAGCCGCTTTCATCCCACCCGAAAACAATGGGTTAGCCTGTCGCTACTGGTAATTTTGGTTTTATTCGCCGGTATTTTCGGATACAATGGATTGATTGGATGGTTTTTAAATGTGAAGGAAATCCCGCCGCAAA
>CANKVN010000073.1 GCA_947487055.1 Flavobacteriales bacterium | reverse complement strand
GTAAATAACATTTCGGCCGCGAAGGCGTCTGTGTAACCCTCTCGGGAAGACCAAATGACGTAAAACCCGGGTTCTTTAAGCAAAATTGAGAACTTCCCCAGGCTGTCTGCCTGTGCAACAATGTCTGTTTTCAGCACATGAACACTGGCTAGTGCCACGGGATTGTTGGTTGAGGCATCTTTAACCACCCCTTGCACCAAAATTGGCTGTGCCGAAGCGTGGGTTAGCACACCAAAAAGCAAACTAAGAATCCAAATACGCATAAGTAACATAACACACATAGGTAAAAAAGGTTCTTAAACCGATGAACAACCGGATAATTAAGTCCCAATCCAGTAAGTAAAATACTGTTCCTTTTGATATTAATAATGGCAAACACCGACCCATTTGACCTTTATCACCGAAACAAAAATGAAACCCGGCCAAATTTGCACCTCACCAAATAAATCAAAAAGACATGAGCACATTAGCCACCACCACATCGCGGATTTTTCCGGCATTCACCTCCTTATGGGAAGATTTAATGAACAAAGACCTGCTGGAATGGGACGGAGATCTTGGCCTTACCAATCCATCTGTAAATGTTAAAGAAACCGATAAGGATTTCAACATTGAATTGGCCGCACCCGGTATGAAAAAAGAAGATTTCAAGATTGAACTTAAAAACAATGTTTTAACCATCTCTTCCGAGCAAAAAGAAGAACGAGAAGAAAAAAGCGAAGGCAAATATTTGCGCAGAGAATTCAGCTACAAGGCATTTCAACGTTCATTTGCATTGCCTGAAAATTCAGAAAAAGACAGCATAAAGGCTACCTATACCGATGGCATTTTGAAAATCAACCTTGCCAAAAAGTATGTTGAACCGGTTATAACGGCCAAAAAGATTCAGGTTAAATAAAAAAACACAACCCTAAAAGCCAAAAAATCCCTCGGAAACGGGGGATTTTTTCATTTTAAGCCAAAATGTCCGATTTTTAATCCTTAGTTTCTTTGGCTTGCATATTGTATCTTGTAATTTCGCACTTTAACCCATGATTGGCAAACTCATTTCCGGAATAAGCAATATTTTCGGCGGCAACAAAACCGACCGCGACCGCAAAGAAATTGAACCTATAGTTGTACAAATCAACGAATACTTTCAAAGCTATGCTACCATAAGCAATGATGAATTGCGCAATAAAACCAATGAATTCATTGAGCGTATCAATGTTTACCTGGCAGATATTGACACAGAAATAGCAGCGGCAAAAAACGAACTGAAGCAAACACCGGAAGAAGAAACGGATGTGCGCGACGGCCTTTTTCATCGCTTAGACGAACTTGAAAAAGGGCGTGACAGCAAACTGGAGGAAATATTGGCGGAGATATTGCCGGAAGCTTTTGCCACCGTTAAAGAAGCAGCCCGCAGGTTTACAGAAAACGAGAAACTTGAAGTAACCGCTACCGAACTAGACAAACTGCTTGCCGTAACCCATTCCAATGTGCAGATAAAAGACGAAAAAGCTTTTTATGCCAATGAATGGACCGCTGCCGGTGGGCATATCCGCTGGAACATGGTGCACTATGATGTGCAATTGATTGGTGGCATAGTTCTTCACCGCGGCAAAATTGCTGAAATGGCTACAGGTGAAGGTAAAACGCTGGTAAGTACTTTGCCGGTATACCTGAATGCTTTGGGAAAACGGGGTGTTCATTTGGTTACCGTAAACGATTACCTTGCCCGTCGTGACTGCGAATGGAATGGTCCACTTTACAACTTCCTGGGCTTAACCGTGGATTGCCTGGAATATCACCAACCCAACAGCGCCGCCAGAAGTCAGGCTTACTTAGCCGATATTACCTACGGAACCAACAACGAATACGGATTTGATTACCTGCGTGACAATATGGCACACAGCCCCGAAGAACAGGTGCAACGCAAACATCATTTCGCCATTGTGGATGAAGTGGATAGCGTATTGATTGACGATGCAAGAACACCCCTTATTATCAGCGGGCCCACCCCACATGGCGATGACCAGCAATTTGATGTTCTGAAACCCAGAATTCAAAAGCTGGTGGAAGCCCAGAAAAAATATGTAGCAACAGCATTAAACGATGCAAAGCGATTGATTTCCGAAGGCAATACCGGCAGCAAAGAAGGTGAAGGCGGACTGGCACTTTTAAGGGCGCATCGCGGTTTGCCAAAAAACAGGGCCCTGATTAAGTATTTGGGAGAATCCGGAATCCGTGGGCTGCTTACCAAAACAGAAAGCTACTATTTGCAGGATCAGCAAAAAGAAATGCCAAAGGCTGATGCTCCGTTGTTCTTTACCATAGACGAAAAAACCAACAGCGTAGACCTTACGGACAAAGGCATTGAGCTAATTACTGGAGCGGGAGAAGATCCCCACTTCTTCATTTTGCCTGATGTGGGTTCGGAAATGGCAGAAATTGAAAAAAATGCAGACGACGATGCTTCAAAACTGAGCAAAAAAGATGAGCTTATGAGGGAGTTTGCCATCAAAAGCGACAGGATTCACAGCGTGCAGCAGTTGTTGAAAGCCTACACACAGTTCGAAAAAGATGTGGACTACATCATCCAGGAAAATAAGGTTAAAATCGTGGATGAACAGACAGGCCGTGTACTTGAAGGCAGGCGCTACAGCGATGGCCTGCACCAGGCGATAGAAGCGAAGGAAAATGTGCGTATTGAAGCCGCTACACAAACCTATGCAACCATAACCCTGCAAAACTATTTCCGCATGTACCACAAATTGGCTGGTATGACAGGAACTGCAGAAACAGAAGCACAGGAATTGTGGGATATTTACAAACTCGGCGTGATGGTAATACCCACCAACAGGGCCATTTCCAGAACCGATTATGAAGATCAGGTTTACAAAACAACCCGTGAAAAATTCAATGCTATCATTGAAGAAGTAATAAAGTTGCAAAATGCAGGCAGGCCTGTATTGGTGGGAACCACCAGTGTGGAAATCAGTGAATTGCTGAGCCGCATGCTGAAAATAAAAGGCATTAAGCACAATGTACTGAATGCCAAACAACACCAACGCGAAGCAGAAGTTGTAGCAGAAGCAGGCAAAACAGGCGCTGTAACCATTGCAACGAACATGGCTGGCCGGGGTACCGACATTAAAATTGGTGACGACGTAAAAGCCGCAGGCGGTTTGGCCAGTATTGGTACAGAAGGCAACGACAGCAGGCGCGTAGACAGGCAGTTGCGGGGCCGTGCCGGCCGACAAGGCGATCCTGGAACATCCAGGTTTTACGTGAGTTTGGAAGATGACCTCATGCGGATTTTCGGTTCCGAGCGGGTGAGCAAATTCATGGACAAATTCGGCTACAAAGAAGGCGACATGATCGAGCATAGCTGGATGACCAAAACCATTGAGCGCAACCAAAAAAGGATGGAGCAAAACAACTTTGGCATTCGTAAACGTTTGCTGGAGTATGATGATGTGATGAACAAGCAGCGCACCAACATTTACCGCATGCGCCGCAACGCCTTGTATGGCGACCGGTTGAGCATTGATTTGAAAAACATGCTCTTTAACTGGTGTTCTGAACAAGTTCAGCAAGCCAAAGATGCAGACAGTTATGAGCAACTGGAAATGGAAGTGATTAAAACCCTGGCATCGGCATTGCCGTTTGACCAGAGCACGTTCCACAGCAGCCGCGAGGAAGCGCTCATTGACCAGCTTTTTGTTGCATTAACAAAGCACTACACCGAGAAAAATGAGCGGATGCGCCTGCAGGCCCTTCCGGTATTCAAAAACATCTACAGCGAGCAAGGCGATAAAATCGAAAATGTGGTTGTACCTATGACTGATGGTTTCCACAACTTCCAAATTGTGGCTTCCATGAAAAAAGCCATGGAAACCGACTGCAAAGAATTGATTCACGAGCTGGAAAAAATGCTTACCCTGCAAATGATTGATGATGAGTGGAAAGACCACCTGCGCGAATTGGACGAACTGAAGCAGAGCACCTACAATGCCCAGTATGAGCAGAAAGACCCGTTGCTGATTTATAAAATTGAAAGCTTTGAATTATTTGGGCAAATGTTGAACCGCCTCAACCAGCGTGTTTTGGGAATGCTTTTCAGAAGCCAGATTGAGAGCAGTGACCATGTAGAAGAAGCAAAAGCCACACGCAGACGCGAAGACCCCAAGGTAAAAACCGGAAGGGAAGAAATTGCAGCTCCCGCTGCACCTGCCGGCATGGAACAACCTGCAGGATTTGATGAACCGGAGCGCATTCCCCAATCTCCCATTCGCAATGAACTGAAGGTGGGCAGAAATGACCCTTGCCCTTGCGGAAGCGGCAAAAAGTTTAAAAGCTGCCACGGCAAAGACTAACCTTGCCCGACAATGAGCAATAAAGACCCTGAAAAGGTCCATCCAGATTATTATTTCGAGAACGGCTATCTGGTTTTTACGGAGTATTTTCTTTTAAAACGAGGTGTTTGTTGCGGCAGCGGTTGCAGGCATTGCCCATTTGACCCAAAACACACCAAAGGCAACAAGTGCGTAAGTAAATCCGTGCAGAAACGTTACCAGCCTTGATGCTGCGCATTGTGAACAAGTTGTAAAAACCTTTAGTCATTGATGGCGCAAGAGTTCATCGTGCGAACCTAATTTTGCAGTGTGGATGTAACAATCAAATCTGCGCTCATTTCCGTTTTTTACAAAGACGGTTTAGGGCCCATCATTACCGGCTTGCACGCCAAAGGAGTTCAGCTTTACAGCACCGGAGGCACTCAGAAATTTATTGAAGACATGGGAATTCCCTGCACCGGAATCGAGCAGGTTACCGGCTATCCAAGCATCCTGGGCGGAAGGGTCAAAACCTTGCATCCTAAAATATTTGGCGGAATCCTCGCCCGACGGGAAAACCAGCAAGACCTGGCTGAAATTGCACAATATGAAATTCCCCTCTTTGACCTTGTAATTGTGGATTTGTATCCTTTCACCGAAACGGTAAATGCAGGTGGCAGCGAGCAGGAAATCATCGAAAAAATTGACATCGGAGGGGTTTCTCTTATCCGGGCTGCAGCCAAAAATTTCAACCACACTGCCATAGTAAGCGATAAAGCCGATTATGGCTGGTTCCTGGAGCAATATGCTTCCGGCGATGGTAAACTTAGCATCAGCAACAGAAAAGAACTTGCACGCCGCGCTTTTCTAACCACAGCAAACTACGACAAGCAGATTGGCGATTGGTTCTCCGGCGTAAAATCATACCCCTTGCGCTATGGGGAAAATCCACACCAAAAAGCAGCATTCCGAGGTGACCTGGAAGCCGTGTTTACCAAATTACAAGGTAAAGAACTCAGCTACAACAACTTACTTGATGTGGACAGCGCACTTTGTTTGTTGCGGGATTTCAACCCCAACACCGGTGCCACTTTCGTAATTATTAAACACAACAATGCCTGCGGCGTTGCCACAAGGCCAACCGTTGGAGAAGCATGGGACACAGCGCTATCCTGCGATCCGGTATCCGCTTTTGGTGGCATCCTTGCAACCAATGCCGAAATCGATGAAGCTACCGCCAAAAAAATTGACGGACTGTTTTTCGAGGTATTGCTTGCCCCTTCCTATTCGCAGGAAGCCATTGAAATATTAAAAGCAAAACAAAACAGGATTATTTTGCAAACCCACCAGGCCGCTTTTAAGGAAACACTGATTAGAACGGTGTTGAACGGTGAACTGGTTCAGGAAAGAGACAATGCTTTGGAAACAGCGCAGGAAATGAAACCCGCCACCAAAGTATCGCCTACAGCTGAGCAGCTCAGCGACCTTGAATTTGCAGTAAAAATTGTGAAACACACCAAAAGCAATACCATCGTGTTGGCCAAAAACAACCAGTTGCTGGCAAGCGGCACAGGACAAACGAGCCGGGTCGATGCTTTAAATCAAGCCATTGAAAAAGCAGGCCGATTTGGTTTTGACCTGGACGGCGCTGCCATGGCATCTGATGCATTCTTCCCTTTCCCGGACTGCGTAGAAATTGCCGACAAAGCGGGCATCAAAGCAGTCGTGCAACCGGGTGGAAGCATCAAGGACCAGTCCAGTATTGATTACTGCAACGAAAACAACATGGCCATGGTATTTACCGGAATCCGCCACTTCAAACACTAATTCCTATGTATTCAGCACTGCGTTTTTTCTTTTTTCTGCTACCGCCCGAAAAAGCGCATTATCTGGCCATGGACCTTTTGTCTATAGCACTTAAAATCCCGGGAATTGGCCGTTTGCTGGCCAACAGCTTTAAACCCAGAAACCAAAAGCCAATTTCAATATTGGGATTAAACTTTCCCAACAGCGTTGGCCTGGCAGCCGGTTTTGATAAAGATGCACGGTGGCTGCATTTGCTTAAAAATCTCGGTTTTGGGTTTGTAGAAGTAGGAACCGTAACGCCATTGCCACAAGATGGAAACCCAAAGCCCCGGCTATTTCGTCTAAAGAAAGACCTGGCATTGATTAACCGTATGGGATTCAATAACAAAGGGATTGACGCCATGGTTGAACAATTGAAAAACAGACCCCACGGTTTGATTGTTGGTGGAAATATCGGTAAGAACAAGATTACCCCAAATGAAGAGGCGGTTGAAGATTACAAAATTTGCTTTTCCAGAATCTATGCGCATGTAGATTATGTGGCGGTTAATGTAAGCAGCCCCAATACACCTGGCCTTAGGGCATTGCAGGACAAATCATTTTTAACATTGTTGTTTCAGGAATTGCAACTGCTCAGGGCTCAATACACCGAACAAAAACCCATACTGCTCAAAATTGCTCCTGATTTAAGTCCTGAGGCTTTGGTTGAGATTGTGGAAACTGTGCAGCAAGGAAATGTAGATGGCATCATTGCCACAAACACCACCATTTCCAGAGAAGGATTGCAAACCTCCGAAGCCGAAATAGAAGCCATCGGAGCCGGTGGTTTAAGTGGATTGCCCGTAAAAGAAAAAAGCACTGCAATCATTACCGAATTAAGGCGTTTACTAGGACCTGAATACCCAATCATTGGGGTCGGTGGCATTTTCAGCAACGCAGATATTGCGGAGAAAAAAGCCGCCGGCGCACAGCTGTTTCAGGTATACACAGGCTTCATTTACCAGGGTCCCTGGATGGTTAAGCAATTGCTGAAACAGGATTAACGAATGCGTGTGGAATCTTCCTCCACGTCAATTTCACCCACATAATACCACAAACCCTCAATCCTCCAAAGCGAATACCTAAGCCTGTATTGGGTTTTACCCCTGGTAAAATAATATTCCATCCTTCTAATCGACGCATTTTTTGCGTTGATTACAAACAGGACAGTGTCTTTTTTCGCCCTGCTTAAATTGATGTTTTTCTTTTTTAGCGCTTTGCGCGTTTTCGAGTAGGATTTCTCCACCTTATACCAATAGCCCAGCCAAAGGCCATGCATCATTTGCATATTTAACTCCGGCTGACTTTTTTGCACTTCCCTGTAGTAAAGGGTATCGGCAACGGTATAAGGGATTAATGTTTGCGGCTTTCTCGCCATAAGTTTGTTCCAGAGCGTATCGGTCGCTTCAGCAACCGAACCAAAACCTTTCCTTACCATCGTGTCGGCGGGCAATACCTGTTGAGGGAAAACATTCATAATTCCCAAGTTTATCAGCAATATTGCAGTTAGCAAACGACCTTTGCCCATGATTCTTCAAATTAACACCAATAAAGCGTGAACACAAACCCTAAATACACCAATGCCCTGATCCATGCATCCAGCCCTTACCTTCTCCAACATGCACACAATCCGGTAAACTGGGAAGAATGGCATCCTGAATTATGGGAACAGGCAAAGCAAAAGGATAGGCTGGTGCTTATAAGCATTGGCTACAGCGCTTGCCACTGGTGCCATGTAATGGAACGTGAAAGCTTTGAAGATGAACAAACAGCAGCCTTGATGAACAGCATTTTCATCAACATAAAAGTAGACCGCGAAGAACGTCCGGATGTGGATATGGTTTACATGGATGCCTGCCAGCTTATGACGGGCAGAGGCGGCTGGCCACTCAATGTAATTTGCCTTCCGGACGGACGTCCTGTTTATGCAGGAACCTATTTCCCAAATGAAAACTGGCAACAAGCCATTCTTCAACTTCAGGCGCTGTGGCAAACCGACAAAGCCAAGGCAGATGAATATGCAAACAAGGTTTTTCAGGGTATTTCACAAATGAATGCCGTTCATTTGGAGCCGTCTCAAACATTCAGCAAAAGCAGCATTGGTGGCTTGTACCAGCAATTATCGGAAGGTTTCGACTGGGAAGAAGGTGGTGCAAACAGGGTACCCAAATTCCCACTCCCCAACCAATATGAATGGCTTTTGGATTATCACTTGCAGACTGCGGACGAAGAAGCCAAAGATTTTGTGAATTTATCATTGCTTAAAATGGCCAACGGCGGCATATACGACCATTTGCGCGGAGGCTTTTGCCGATACAGCACAGATGGGCACTGGTTTGCTCCCCATTTCGAAAAAATGCTGTATGACAACGCCCAGCTGGTAAGCCTCTACAGCCGTGCATTTGGCATTACCGATGCGCCATTGTACCGGGAAATTGTGCAGGACACCATCCGGTTTTGCAATACCGAACTAAGCGATGGTGTGGCTTACTATAGCGCACTGGACGCGGACAGTGAAGGCATTGAAGGCCGATATTACGTATTCACACACCAGGAGCTTTCACAATGCCTGAACGAAGAGGAACTTACATTTGCAGAAACCCTCTTTTCATGCACCGAAACCGGCAATTGGGAACACGGATACAACATTCTGTTTAGAAAACTGGCTCCCCTACAGGTGCTGCAAACGCTCAACATTGACGTAACATCATATACGGTGTTGCTTAAAACTGTAAAATCAAAATTGCTGGCCTTTCAGCAACAGCGTCCCCGGCCGGGTCTGGATTACAAGATAATCACAGCATGGAACGGCCTTATGCTGAAAGCCTTATCTGATGCCGGCACCTATTTGAATGACAAAAGCTATATCGGGAAAGCCGAAACGCTGGCAAACTGGATGAAAACGCAATTGTGGCATGATGGGCAGCTCTACAGAATCTACAGCCTGAATAAGAAATCCGTGAAAGGATTTTTGGAGGATTATGCATGTTATGCCGAAGGATTGCTGGCGCTTTTCAGTGCCACAGGAAAAGAAGAATACGCAACATTTGCCATGGAATTGACGGAAGCCGCCATCAAGCGATTCAGGGATCCTGAAACCGGCATTTTTTACTTCAGCCCGAACGACGGAGAAGCATTGCTGTTGCGTAAAACCGACCTTGGCGACGACGTCATCAACAGCGCCTCCTCGGTTATGGCACACGTGCTTTGCAAACTCGGCACCATTTATCAGCGCCCGGGCATGATGCGCATGGGCAGCCAAATGCTGGATGCAGCGCGCACACAATTAAAAGCACATCCCGGATGGTATAGTAATTGGGGGCGTTTGGCGCTGGCGGAATCCACAGGCTTCATACAAATTTCCTGCACCGGCCCTGGTGCCGGCAATGCTGCCAGTCAATTGTTTAAGACAACACCTGCCCATGCACAAATCTCATTTGCAGAAACCACCAGTGCGTTACCACAATTTCAATCTAAAATTAGTGATTCCCTGAAAATCTATATCTGCTTGGGAGAGACATGCCTGGAGCCTGTAAATTCAGTTGAACAGGCAGTTGAAATCATTCAGGATTTAACCGGACCGGAACATTAACGGTTAACCAGCAGTTTCATGGATTGTGCACCATTTGGTGACTTCCACACAAGCAAATAGATTCCGTTGCTTAACGAGTCTATCGGAATATCAATGTATTGCTGCTGCTGCCCTTTCCCTACTTGCCTGCTCCATGCCAATTGTCCTGTTGCCGAGTAAAGCATCACAGCAGAAGGGAAATTCATTTCCCCAAAAACAATGCGGGCTTCGGAGCTGGCAGGATTTGGAAATACTGACCACGAAGCTGCTTCCAGTTTTTTGCTGGACAATTTCAAATCCCACAATTTCGCTTGTGCGGCGGCCACTATTTCACGTTCTCTCACCTTACTGCTGTGCAATGAAAGCCATGCTGCCACCTTCATATCTATCGGCTTACCTGAAGCAAAAATATCGGTGCCTTTGGGTGTGAACTGGGCTGTGCCCGGCATAAATTCCTTTTTAAGCAATTTTGGAAAACGGTATTGCATATTCCAGCTGAAACTATCACCCGGAGCAAGCACTTCTTTGTTAGCCTTGATTGCCGAACCCATCACACCTGTTGGTGCGGCTGTGGCAACATTTTGATGAAAGTAGCCCAACATAGGACTTGATTTCCCGTAAAAGCTGCTGCCGGATTCAATCAGGTATTGATTTGCTATTTGCTGATCATATCCTTGCCCATTGCCGCGAATATTGTCTTCCAACACCATGCTACCCAAACGAACATCTGCTGCTGCAACGTAATCAAGCATCTTGGCCGTTACTGTCCAAGTA
>CANKVN010000072.1 GCA_947487055.1 Flavobacteriales bacterium | reverse complement strand
TTATGCAGGCAACACGCCCAGTTCCTTGCCAACCTTGGTGAATGCGGCAATGGCTTTATCAATATGTTCAAATTCGTGTGCAGCGCTCAATTGAACACGGATACGGGCCTGATCTTTAGGAACAACAGGATAAAAGAAACCGATGACATAAATGCCTTCCTGTATCAATTTATCGGCCATTGCCTGACTTAGTTTAGCATCATAAAGCATAATGGGAACAATGGCGCTATCGCCATCTTTAAAATCAAAACCGGCGGCTTTCATCCCTGCCTTGAAACGCTTAACATTGCCTTCCAGCTTGTCGCGCAGTTCGGTTGTTTCCGTAAGCATGTTGAATACTTCTATGCTTGCGCCCACAATGCTGGGGGCCAGCGAATTGCTGAAAAGGTATGGCCTGCTTCTTTGCCTCAGGATTTCAATGATTTCTTTTCTGCCGGTGGTGTATCCACCCATGGCACCGCCCAGGGCTTTGCCGAGCGTTCCGGTGATGATATCTACCCTTCCCATCACGTTGCAGTATTCGGGCACACCGCGTCCTGTTTTTCCGATAAATCCGGCGGCATGGCATTCGTCGGTCATGGTCATGGCGTTGTACTTGTCCGCGAGGTCACAAATTTTGTCCAGTTGGGCCACATAGCCATCCATGCTGAAAACACCGTCTGTCACAATCAGTATAAACCGTGCGCCTTCTTCGCGCGCCTTTATCAATTGTTCTTCCAGCTCGGCCATGTTGTTATTGGCATAGCGATAACGGCGGGCCTTGCACAGGCGCACCCCATCGATAATGGAAGCATGGTTTAGCGAATCGCTGATAATCGCATCCTGTTCGCCCAGCAATGGCTCAAAAACGCCGCCATTGGCGTCAAAAGCAGCTGCATAAAGGATGGTGTCTTCCGTGCCGTAGAAGTCGGCAATTCTGGCTTCGAGTTCTTTGTGAATATCCTGGGTGCCACAAATAAACCGCACGCTGCTCATGCCAAAACCATGCGTATCGATGGCGCGCTTGGCTGCTGCTACCACCCGTGGATGGCTGCTAAGTCCGAGGTAATTGTTGGCGCAGAAATTAATGACTTCTTTGCCGTCTTCAAGGCGAATCACAGCGTCCTGAGGGGTTATAATGATTCGTTCTTTCTTGTAAAGGCCTGCCTCGTGAATTGCATCCAGTTCGGCTTGTAAGTGTTGCTGAAACGCTCCGTACATGGGGCGAAGATACAACGTCGACCGCAGATGTCCAATCCTTAAACCGCTTGCTGCAGGGTGGAAATAATATCGTCAATCACTGCACGGTCGTTGCAAAGCCGGGGCACTTTGTGCTGACCCCCCAGTTTGCCTTTTTGCTTGAGCCACTGCTGAAATGCCCCAGCGGGCAATGCCCTCACCACAGGCATTTTCATGGCCAGATCGGCGTGGCGTTTGGCCGCATAATCGCTGTTGCTGCGTTTCAGTTCTTCGTCAAGCTCATGGATGAACGCTTGCAGATCGCGGGGCGGCGTGGAAAAAGCCACCAGCCACTCGTGTCCGGGATCGGTTTCGGTCATGTATACCGGGGCCGCTGTATAATCCTCTACCACAGCGCCGGTTTTGGACGCTGCTGCCGCAATGGAAGTATCTGCATTTTCAATCACCAGCTCTTCGCCAAAAGCATTGATATACAATTTGGTTCTTCCGGTAATTTTAAACAAATAAGGACTTGTGCTGCTGAACTGGATGGTATCGCCAATGCTGTAGCGCCAAAGCCCTCCGGTGGTGGTAATGAGCATGGCGTAGTTGATTCCGGTCTTCACTTCCCACAAAGGAACAGCATCCTCAGGTTTGCCTCCCAGGGGCATAAATTCATAGAATATGCCATGATCCGTCATCAGCAGCATTTCGGGGCTGTTTGCCAAATATTGTATGCCAAAAAACCCTTCGCTGGCGTTGTAGGTTTCCACGTAGCGCATGTGGGCAGCAGGCAACAATTGTTTAAACTGCTCGCGGTATGGTGTGAAGCTTACCCCGCCATGGATGAACAATTCCAGGTTTGGCCACACCTCGTGCATGTTGCTTTTGCCGGTAATTTCCAGTATGCGTTTGAACAGCACCAGGGTCCATGTGGGTACGCCGCTTATGCTGGTCACGTCCTCATTGATGGTGGCCAGGGCCATGCTTTCCAGTTTTTCTTCCCAGTTGTCCATGAGTGCAATGCTCATATCCGGGGTGCTTTTGAAGTTGGCCCACATAGGCATGTGGTTCATCAACACCGCGCTTAAATCACCGTAAAAGCTTCTGGCGTTGTGCTGGTTTATTTTGTGGCTTCCGCCAATGAGCAATCCCTTTCCTTGAAAAATATTGGAATCGGGGTTATTGACACAAAAAACGGTTAAAATATCGCGTGTGCCTTTGAAGTGGTTATCCTCCAGGCTTTCGTAGCTAATTGGGATAAACTTGGCGGTATTGCCTGTGGTGCCGCTGCTTTTTGCAAACCAGGTGATTTCGCCCGGCCATAATAGGCCCTGCTCACCGGCCATGGTTCTTTCAATCCAGGGTTTTAAATCTTCGTAGGATGCAACCGGGACGGTTTTGCGCCATTGATCATAGGTTTTAATGGCTTTAAACTGGTTTGCTTCTCCATAAGCCGTTTCCACGCCCTGATCCAGCATGTATTCAAACAACAACTCCTGTGTGTCTGCAGCTTTATTGGCCATTTCCTGCAAATCCTCGAAGCGCTGCTTAAAATACCAATGGATGACCGGGGCAATCATGTTTGGAAGGGCTTATTTACAGGGGTTAGCCTATGTGATTAAAAACAATTATCAGGGTTTTGGAGGTCCCTCAGGTTTTGGGCCGCGGTTGCGGTTATCGGGTCTTGGACCTCTGTGCTCAGGCCTGGGGCCACGCTGTTCTCCACGGTTCTTTGGCGGTCCCTGATTGCGGTTATCCGGGCGGTTGGCTGATGGTGGCTGATTGCGGTTTTCCGGCTGGTTTTTCTGCGGTTGACCACTGCCACCCCTGTATCCCTGCCTTCCCTGCGGGCCTTGTCTGCCTTGTGAACCTTGTCTGCCCTGTCCTCCCTGTCTGCCACGGTTTTGCTCTTCCCGTTTTTTGCGCATTTCCATTTCCATCTCACGGTCTTCCAGCAAGGCTGCACCCCCAATGATTTCGGGAGCTTCATTGGCAGTATTGTCCAGCACCTGGCTTGCCGCAGCGATATCCTGAAGGGCTGCAACATTTTTACCCTGCCGGTTATCTTCCATGTATTCCTTCACCTTATTCACTTCCAGCGCCACCCAGGTTTGGCTGTCCTCATAGCTAAACCACATCAGTTGTTTAAGGATATCTGTTTTGCGGCTGTATGCTGTTCCTGCTTCGGTTTCCAGCTTCACTATTTTGGCTTTGGGGAAATTATCCAAATATTCTACGTAAAGATCGAGTTCGTAGTTCAGGCAACATTTCAAACGACCACACTGACCTGCCAGTTTTTCCATATTGATGGAAAGGTTTTGGGTACGCGCGGCACCGGTGGTAACCATTTTGTAGTCGGTGAGCCACGTGCTGCAACAGAGCTGTCTTCCGCAAACACCAATGCCGCCAAGGCGCGATGCTTCTTCGCGGTAGCTGATATGGCGCATTTCAATCTTCATGCGGAACTCATCGGCATACCTGCGGATGAGCTCACGAAAATCCACACGCTGCTCTGCTGTGTAAAACAAAATGACTTTTCTGCCATCACCCTGAATCTCGATGTCGCTGATTTTCATCTGCAGGTTCAGGTCAAAGGCAATGGTTCTGGCCCTTTCGAGGGTTGCGTTTTCCCTGTCCTTCATTTCCTGGTTTTTCTCCAGGTCTCTGTCAGAAGCCTTGCGCAGTATGCGTTGCAGGCGTTCAGAGTCTTCCGGAATCCGGTGTTTTTTCAGCTGCAGGCGCACAATTTCGCCAGTGGCAGAAACGGTACCCACATCAAACCCTACGCTGCTTTCAACCGCGATATAGTCGCCATTGTAAAGTTCCAGGTGTTCGGTATTTCGAAAATATTCTTTCCGTGAACCCTTGAACCGAACCTCCACAATATTGAAAGGTACAAAGTCATCAGGGAGCTCCATGTCCCTGAACCAATCGTATACATTCAAGGCATTACAGCCCGAAGTGCCACAGGTACCGTTGCTTTTGCAACCTGCAGGAGAACAACCTCCGCCAGTTTTGGTACCACAAGATGAACATCCCATATAATTTATTTCAATCTAAAAAAACGCGTGCAGCCAAAACTGCGGTTATTCATGCAAAAATAGGGAAAAAGGTTCAGACCCGCTGCCGGTGCCAAGAACGAAGCCCCGCTAAGGCTATAAACAGAAAGATGCTGTAGAGCGCAGCAGTCAGCGTGCGGTCTGCAAGCACGTACATGGGCACATATATCAGGTCTGCCAGCAGCCACAATATCCAGTTTTCCCATTTTCTTTGGGCTTGCAACACCACCGCCCAAACACTCAGTGCAGCGGTAAAACTGTCTATCCAGGGCATATTGGCCTGTGGAAACAACGCCAAAACAACTTGGGTCCACACTATCCACAACAACAAAAAAACGGCAGTTTGGCGGGCCAATGATTTACCGGACAGCGATGTAATGGGCGACTGCCCCATCCGTCCTTTGGTCCATTTCCACCAACCAACAGCCTGTATCAGCAAGAAGAAAAATTGCAAAACCATATCCGAATACAACCTGCTTTCTTTGAAAATAAACAAATACAGTGCTGTGCCAAACATGGCAATGGGCCAGTTGATGACATAAGGCTTCACCGCAAGCAATACCCCTGCGAGTGAAAAGATTACTGCGGTTAATTCCAAAGGGTTTTCAAACAAAGCCATCCTGATTGATATCCTGCAAAAATCGGAGCATGTGCACAACGAACCAAACTTGCTTAACTTTGTTACCTCATAAAATCAAAAAGAATTATGTTTGAATTACCAGCTCTCACCTATGAATTTGGAGCCCTGGAGCCCCATATCGATGCAAAAACCATGGAAATCCACCATGGTAAGCACCACCAAGCGTATGTAAACAACCTCAACAATGCCGTGAAAGGCAACGCTGCCGAAGGCAAATCGCTGGAGGAACTGATGGCCAGCATTAGCAAACACAGCATGGCTATACGCAACAACGGCGGCGGCCACTGGAACCACAGCTTGTTCTGGAGCCTCATGAGCCCCACCGGTGGCGGTGCACCCGAAGGAAAACTGGCTGCGGACATTACCGCAACCTTTGGCAGTTTCGAAACTTTAAAAGAACAATTCAACACTGCAGCAGCCACCCGTTTTGGTTCAGGTTGGGCATGGTTGTTGGTTCACGATGGCAAATTGGTGGTAACCAGCACCCCAAACCAGGACAATCCCCTAATGGATATTGCCGAGGTTAAAGGAATGCCCATTTTGGCTTTGGACGTATGGGAGCACGCATACTATTTGCATTACCAAAACCGCAGGCCGGATTACATCAATGCCTGGTGGAATGTGGTTGACTGGAAAAAGGTAGATGCCCTTTATCAGGCTGCACACTAATCAATGCTATTTCATAAAAGAAAAAGCCCGGATATACCGGGCTTTTTTTATTGTTTAGATTTTATCAGTTGTTCCCGGTGTATAGCGCCATCGGCAGAAAATACCACCAAATAAAGGCCCGGTGATAAGGAAGAAATGTTAATGTCGTTGCCTTTGGAATTTAGGAGTAATCGTCCGTCCAAGGCGTATAGTTTTACCCAATCCACAACCTCAGCAGCGATATATACGGTAGCATCGGCAGGGTTAGGGCGCATATATTTGTTTTCTTTATGCAGGTTAGGAGCATGCACGTTTACTTCGCAAAGCCTTTTGGTGTAGGGGTTGAGCTCCAGCTCGGTTCCGGGTGTTAAGTTTTTCCCTGTAAATGCAGGAAAATCAAGCGGATAGTATTCATAACGAAAAACCGTATTGATATCGGGGGCCTCTCCCTGGGATTTAAGTCCATTATTGCTGAAGGGATTCACATAAGTCCACACAATCTTTCCAGAGCTGTCGGTTTCAAATGCTTTACCCTTTAAACCATCTGTTGTGAGCAGGTTGCCATTTTCAAGCACATAACTACCACAAACCACTGCAGAATAAAAGTCCTTAGGATTATTGGCTTTATATTTTTCAACTGCAGATCCCGGTAAAAATGCCTTGGTGGGTATGATTTTATATATATTGTTATTGTCCAGTGGCGGGTTAACCATATCTACCGTGCTGTAATTACCGTCTGGGCGACCTTGACCATTATTAAAAATCAAAAATTTCCCTGCATTTGGCAGCCCTTTTTTAATCCAGTGAGCGTGGTGAGGAACAAATAAGCGTTTATCCTGGATACCACCCCTGCCATAGGCTTCGGGATTTCCCCAGCGGTAAAGAAAATCTCCTCCCTTGCCCCAGCGACCGCCTTTGTGCGCTCCGGCTTCCAGCACGTTGGTGCTATGGTCTATCACATAAAACTCTCCCAAACTGCGTGACGTAAATACGATTTGATCTAATTCAGCGTTGTAATCGACCCCATTGATGTGCAACCAATCACGGCCCAGATCGCTGCTCTCGTAATAATTGATATCGAGCAACTCGGGATGTTCACTGGGAACACCATAACCCGCATAGGCTGCGCTTGTGTTTTGAACGGTATGGTCCCAAAGGCTCCATTCCCATACAATATCGGCATCATTGGTGTCTTTTGGTTGAATTTCAATGATCCTTTCGAATAGAATATCGGTGCGTCCGAGCGGGAATTTTCTGCCGCGGGCCTCGGCCTCATCTGCCGTATGCCTTTCCCAAACGATGGCCAATATATTGCCGTTGGGCATTTCTGTAATATCGTGGTGCAGCGACTGATTGCTGTCCGTTAATACCCAGCGCCAGGTTTTGTTGCCGGCCCAGTCATATTTTTCAATCACGCCACCACTACCAACTGCCATGTATCTATTCATCACAGAGATGGTTCTAATTAAAGAGCCATCCTTGCCCAAAATACAGGCTGTACCGGGCATACCGCCACCCTGCCATGTTTTCACTACCCTTCCGCAGTCATCCAGCAAGTAGGAGCTCTTGCATCCGTTCACCATGGGTGAAAGCAAGTAATATCCTTTTTGGTGGTCTTTTTCCTGATAAGTTGTCAGGCCAACGGTTCTTGGCTGCGCATTTAAGGTGGTTAAAGCACCTAAGGCCAGCAGCAAGCCTTTAAATTTGGGGTTAAGTTTCATCCTCTAAGCTTTTTCTCAGAATCGAATTTACTTATAATCAAGGACATTTGTTAGAACACTTAAGGCCAAAAATCCAATGATTTTCCTAATTAATTGTTAAACAAACACATGGATTTGTCAGCATTTTGTCACAATAAACAGCAATATCGCTTAATAGATTTTGTTCGCATGAACATAATGGGCATTAAGTTCCGGCCTGCATGTTGTATTTTTGCCGTTGCATGAAAGTAGCTCTCATTACCGGAATTACCGGACAAGACGGCGCCTACCTCGCTGAATTCCTCCTAAAAAAGGGATATACCGTACATGGCATCAAGCGCAGAAGCTCTATGTTCAATACAGAGCGTATAGACCATTTGTACGAAGATCCACACATCCCCGGGGCCAAAATGCACCTGCATTTTGGAGACTTAACCGATTCTACCAACTTGATTCGCATCATCCAGGAAGTACAACCCGATGAAATTTATAACCTTGCGGCACAAAGCCACGTGCAAGTGAGTTTTGAAACCCCAGAATACACTGCCAACAGTGATGGTTTGGGTACTTTGCGTATTTTGGAAGCTGTACGGATATTGGGATTAACCAATAAAACAAGGATTTATCAGGCAAGCACCTCCGAACTGTACGGTTTGGTGCAGGCTGTTCCTCAAAGCGAAACAACGCCCTTTTATCCCAGAAGTCCTTATGCAGCTGCAAAGATGTATGCCTACTGGATAACGGTAAATTACCGCGAAGCTTATAACATGTATGCCTGCAATGGTATTTTGTTTAACCACGAAAGCCCCATCCGCGGCGAAACATTTGTTACCCGAAAAATCACCCGTGCAGCATCCCGCATTGCCCTTGGGCTTCAGGAAAAACTGTACCTGGGAAACCTTAACAGTAAACGAGACTGGGGTCATGCAAAAGACTATGTGGAAGCCATGTACCTTATTTTGCAACAGGAGAAGGCCGAAGATTTTGTAATCGCCACCGGAAAAACCACCGAAATCCGTGACTTTGTGCGCAAATCATTTAGCGAGCTTGGGCTTGGTATTGAATTTCACGGCAATGGCATTGAGGAAAAAGGGGTGCTGGGCTACATCGATAAGGCTAAAGCCGAATCCCTGGAACTGGATATTGCCCACCTGAAAACAGGACAGGAATTGGTGAGCGTAGATCCACGCTATTTCAGACCTACAGAGGTAGATCTGTTGCTGGGAGATGCAACCAAGGCCAATGAAAAACTTGGCTGGACACCCAAGTACAGCCTTGATGAACTGGTAAAGGACATGATTGAGAGCGATTTAAACCTCATGAAGAAGGAAGATTACCTGAGAAAAGGTGGCTTCTATACCCGAAATTATTTTGAATAAGCAGCCTGACCCAAGCCATTACCAAAAAAATATTGGTCATTATACTGCTTTAATCAAAAAAACAACTTATTTTTGCAGCCCATTTTACTATAGACATGCATCTGACAACTGAACAGAAAAAAGAAATCTTTGCCAAATTTGGCGGTAACGAAAAAAATACCGGCAGCACCGAAGCACAGATTGCCATGTTTACCGAGCGTATCAACTACATCAGCGGACACCTTAAAGGACAGCGTAAAGACAAAAGCGCTGAACGTGCTCTGATTGCGTTGGTAGGTAAACGCCGCAGCCTGCTTAACTACCTGGCTAAGCAAGACATTTTCAAGTACCGTGCCCTCATTAAGGTACTCGGAATCAGGAAGTAATTCCTCCCCTGTAACCTTTAATTTTAATAAGAAAAGCCCCGAACGTCATCCGGCGTACCGGGGCTTTTTTACATAAAAATCAATATGTCACAAATTCATAAAATACAATTCGACACCGGCGATGGTAAAATCATCGAGATTGAAACCGGTAGGCTCGCACGCCAGGCACACGGAAGCTGTGTACTGAAGGTTGGCAAAACCATGATTCTTGCCACAGTAGTGAGCAATTACGATGCCCGCGAAGGCATTGATTTCCTCCCCTTGAGCGTGGATTACCAGGAAAAATTTGCGGCTGTAGGCCGTATTCCTGGCAGTTTTCACCGCCGTGAAGCCAAACTTACCGATTATGAGGTACTGATTTCACGCCTGGTTGACCGTTGCCTGAGACCTTTGTTCCCGGAAGATTACCATGGTGATACCCAGGTAAACCTTTTCCTGATTAGCTCCGACGACACCATCCTTCCGGATACCTATGTAGGTCTTGCTGCAAGTACAGCCCTCATGCTCACCGATATTCCTTTCTTAGGTCCTATCAGTGAAGTGCGTGTAGGCCGTATCGACGGAAAATTCGTAATAAACCCAACCAAAGCAGAACTGGAAAAATCCGACATCGATATGCTGGTAGGCGGAACTGCGAATGACATCAACATGGTGGAAGGTGAAATGGACGAAGTTTCTGAAGCTGATTTCCTGGAAGCCTTGAAATTTGGCCACGAAGCTGTTAAGCGTCAGTGTGCAGAGCAAATTAAATTCGTGGAAATGATGGGTGGCCGCAAAGCCGCTCGTGAATACAACCACGAAACCAACGACGAAGAGCTTCGCAAACAGGTGATTGCTGAATGCAGCCCTGCAATTCGCAAGGTGGCTGAAAGCGGCAGCGCAAAAAGTGAGCGCCACGATTCTTTCCGCGAAATACTGGACCAGTACCTCGTGCAATTTGAAAGTGCAGAAGATGCAGGTTTGAAGAAAAGTTTGGTGAAAAAGTACTTCCACGAAGCAGAATATTACGTTATGCGTGATATGATTCTGGAAACAGGCCGCCGTTTGGATGGTCGCTCTACTACCCAAATCCGCCCCATCAGCTGCGATGTGGATTATCTACCCGCAGCCCACGGTAGCTCTGTATTTACCCGTGGTGAAACCCAATCGCTTACCAGCGTTACCCTTGGTAGCAAAATGGACGAGCAATTGCTGGATGCACCCATGCTGCACGGTTATAGCCGTTTCATGCTCCACTACAACTTCCCTGGTTTCAGTACCGGTGAGGTAAAACCAAACCGCGGCCCAGGCCGTCGTGAAATCGGACATGGTAACCTTGCACTGCGCGGTATTAAAAAAATGGTTCCAAACGATGTGCCATATGTGTTGCGTATCGTAAGTGATATCCTGGAAAGCAACGGTTCAAGCTCTATGGCTACCGTTTGCGCCGGATCTATGGCACTGATGGATGCAGGTGTAGGAATACGCAAGGCTGTTAGTGGTATTGCCATGGGATTAATCAGCAAGGAAGGCACCGATAAATACGCCGTACTTAGCGACATCCTTGGTGATGAAGATCACCTTGGTGATATGGATTTCAAGGTAGTGGGAACCAGCGATGGTATCACTGCTTGCCAAATGGACATCAAAATCAATGGTTTGAAATGGGACATGGTTTACCAGGCGCTGCAACAAGCC
>CANKVN010000071.1 GCA_947487055.1 Flavobacteriales bacterium | reverse complement strand
TATGAGGGCGCATGCGTTTGCCCATGCCTGCCATTGGAATAATCAGTTTCATTTAATAACCTTGTTGTTTAATAACCAAAAAAATCAATGCAAATTAAATACATCCATGTCAATAATCTTGTTTTGGAAAGATTATCTGGGTCATGGCATAAACCATGAATTTATCGTAAAGGGCTGTTGGCCCAAAAATCAGGGTATGGTTGTGGGTTAAAAATTATTGGATAGAACAGGAATGGCTCGCTGCGCTCGCCAGACCTTGGAGGGGGGCTTAACAAAGCCAAAAAAACCATCGCTGCGCGCTGCTTTTTTATGCGCCTTCAGTCTGCCTGTGCAAGCACGGCATCCTTTTGGAAGTTAGTGAACAGGAATGGCTCGCTGCGCTCGCCGGACCTTGCAGGGGGGCTTAACAAAGCCAAAAAAACCATCGCTGCGCGCTGCTTTTTTATGCGCCTTCAGTCTGCCTGTGCAAGCACGGCATCCTTTTGGCGCATAAAAAAACCCACCTTTTCAGGTGGGTTTTTTTGGCTTTGTAGCGGGAACAGGACTCGAACCTGTGACCTTCGGGTTATGAGCCCGACGAGCTACCACTGCTCCATCCCGCGATGTACCTTTCGGTGAACGGTTTATTGCAATGCTGCCTAAAACCATCACGCTTTGTAGCCCGTAGGGGAATCGAACCCCTCTTTCATCCGTGAAAGGGACGTGTCCTAACCGATAGACGAACGGGCCATTTTTCTAAAGAACGCTTTCCCCGAAAGGGGTTGCAAAGGTAATGTAAAAAAATGATTTTGACAACCCTTTACACGGGTTGGTCATATTTTTTCAATTCAGCATCTCCCCAAAGGTCCTCGATGCGGTAGAAATGGCGCTTTTCCTCCAGAAAAACATGCACCACCACATTCACATAGTCCAGCAATATCCATTCGGCTTGCTCGCCTCCTTCCCTGTGCAATGGTTTTTCTCCCATTGCCAAACGGATTTCTTCTTCTACACCATCGGCAATGGCTTCTACCTGCCTGTCGCTGTTACCATGGCAAACCACCATCATATCTGCGAAAGCACTCTTTAATTTACGCAAATCCATTACCACAATATCATGTGCTTTCTTTTCTTGCATGCCCTTTACGGCAATCATTGCCAGGACTTCTGATTCATTTACTATCTTTTTTGCCATACTTTGGCCTTTCTTTGTGCAAAGAACGTGATTTTGGAAGACTTCTCTTTCATAGACCAGGTAGGAAAGGTCCTATTATTTTACGCACCCTCCTGCGCAAGCACCCAGGACTTGGTGTTTTTATGTGCAAGACAAACCGGCGAAAAGCATCCCGTAGCCTTGATTACGTTCAACCAAACACATGGCCGCGGGCAACACCAGCGGGCCTGGATTTCAGAGCCGGGGAAAAATTTGGCCATGTCCGTTGTTTTGCCACTTACCCACCCCGCTGTGGATCGCCTGCCGCTATTAAACATGGCCATTACCCTCGCTTGTGTTCGCGCTTTGCAAACCATGGGCATCAACACCCACATTAAATGGCCAAACGATATTCGTTATCAGGGAGCAAAATTGGCGGGTCTGCTCATGGAAGCCCATGCAGCTGGCCCGGGAAAAAAATCCCTTTGTATCGGTTTGGGCGTGAATGTGAACCAAAAAACATTCGAAATCAGCGAGCAGGAAGTAACCTCGCTAATCAACATTTCGCAGACAGAACACAACCTCATGGATTTATGCCATGCCATTCTTAAACAGCTGCAAATTGGCTGGCAACAATGGGAAAAAGCACTCGATGACCAACAAATTTTATCCCAGTACCAAACATATTTGGAAGGATTAAATGAAACATGGGAAATCACCACAGATTCCCCCAACCCTCCACTGGCCATGCTCAAAGGCGTTGATGCACATGGCAGGGTAATGCTGGAAATAGGTGGGCAAACACGCACCTTTCACCACGGAGAAATCAGGTTGAAAAAAATATGATCCATTAAACCTATTTTTGAAAATAATCGTCTTGCGTTTACGCTTGATAACAAAAAGCCCATGGATAGAAAAGAATTTTTAACCCTAAAAAGACAGGCCGCACCAACCCAGGTTGCCCGCACAGAAAGGCGAACATCCACCGGATTAAATACCTACACAGGCGCATTTGGCCGAAAAGAAGCGATGCATCTGCTAAGGCGAACATTGTTCGGAACCAAGGTGCAGGATATGAAAGATTTTTCCGGCAAAACCATGGCTGCCGCTGTCGATGCGCTGCTTACCACCAGCACAGCTGTGCCCAATGAGCCAATAAACTACTATGGCAAAACCACCGCAGACCCCAATGTGGCTTATGGTAGCAGCTGGATAAATGCACCTTTGGACTTCAATTTTAATTTTCAGCGCACCATGTCGTTAAAGGCCTGGTGGTGGGAAAGAGCGGCCCGCCAACCTTCTACCATCATGGAAAAAATGGTGTTGTTCTGGCACAACCTCATACCCATTGGTGCCCTGGATCAACCGGATGCCCGTATGTCTCATGCATACCTAAAAACAGTGAGGCAAAATGCAATGGGCAATTTTAAGTCATTGGTGAAGGCTTTGAGCATAGATCCCGCGATGCTGGTTTATCTAAATGGTCGATACAACACCAAAACAGCTCCCGATGAAAACTACGCAAGGGAACTCATGGAATTGTTTACCCTCGGTAAAGGGGCGGACAGCAAATACACCGAAGATGATGTGAAAGCCGCTGCACGGGTGCTCACCGGATGGGGAATCAACATACTGACCACGCCTCCATCGGCAACCTTTACCCTGAGCAAACACGATATCACCAACAAACAATTTTCGGCTTTTTTTAACAACACCGTAATCACCGGCCGCAACAATGCGAATGCAGGCACAGATGAGCTGGATGACCTGCTAAACATGATATTTGCGCAGACAGAAGTGGCCAAATTCATTTGCCGGAAATTGTATAAATATTTTGTTTACTACGATATAACCCCTGATGTGGAAACCAACGTCATTGCACCGCTGGCAGACCATTTCCGCAACAACAATTACGACATCAAATCCTTACTGGATAAGCTATTTAAAAGCGAACATTTCTTTGATCAGCTAAACATGGGTTGTGTGATAAAAGACCCCACTTCGCACCTGGCCGGATTTTGCAGACAATTTGAGCTCGATTATCCCACGGATGCAGAATCTTTGTACAACATCCTCATTTACGGACGCGCTTTTGGGCAGGCCATCATGCAGGATTTGCTGGACCCACCGAATGTCGCAGGCTGGCCCGCCTGGTATCAGTCGCCGCAGTATCTGCGCAGCTGGATAAGCAGCGATTCCTTGCCCAAGCGCAACCAGTTTACTGACCTGATGTTGTTTGTTGGCATAAAAAGAGGTGGTAACACCTTTTTGGCGGATACATTTAAAGTAACCAAACAGTTTTCCAACCCTTCCAATGCCGACAGCCTGGTTGCCGATGCACTGGAATTTCTTATACCCATGGAGGTTAGTACCACCCAGATTGCAGCCCTGCGCAATATTTTGCTACCGGGTGGCATTCCGGCCTACAACTGGTCCGATGAATGGACCCAGGCCAATGACCCGGGCCATGCCAACTATGCTACAGCGCTGGCATCGGCAAAATTCAAACTCCAGATACTGTATAAATCCATCATGAACCTGGCTGAATATCAACTATCCTAAGCACTCATCATGAAACGCAGATTATTTCTCAAAGCAGCCGCAGCCGGATCCATGGTTCCGGTTACCCTGAATGGCATGTCGCTTCGTGCCTATGCCCACTCACCGCTAATGCAACTGCTGGGCAGAAGAACAGGCAGCAACGACAATGTGCTGGTGCTTATTCAGCTCAATGGCGGTAATGATGGCCTGAATACCGTAATCCCACTAGACCAATATTCCAATTTAAGCAAAGCACGCAGCAATGTGCTGATACCCGACACCAAGGTGCTCTCTCTTGGCGGCATTACCGGAACAGGGCTGCATCCGGCCATGACCGGCCTACAGGGTTTGTACAACGATAGTTTGCTTAATATTGTGCAGGATGTAGGTTATCCCAACCCGAATTTTTCGCATTTCCGTTCTACAGACATTTGGATGAGCGGCAGCGAAAGCAACGAAAACTGGACCACCGGATGGATGGGGCGCTACCTGGATGCACAATTTCCCGGATTCCCTACCGGCTACCCAAAAACCGGAGCTCCTGACCCACCTGCCATACAAATCGGCGCCATGGTATCGCTGGCCATGATGGGCCCGGCCGTTAGTATGGGCATGGCCATCAGCGATCCAAGCAATTTTTATAACCTGGTAAACGGAACCACAGACCCGGTTCCCAATTCGCCGGCAGGGCGTGAATTGGCGTTTTTACGCGTCATGGCCAACCAGACCAACGAATATGCCACCGTTATTAAAAATGCGGCTTCCAAGGCCAACAACATCAGCACCAAATACCCAACAGGCAATTCCCTGGCAGATCAGCTGAAAATTGTAGCACGCCTGGTAAAAGGCGGACTTAAAACCCAGGTTTACATGGTCAGTATTGGCGGTTTTGATACGCACAGCCAGCAGGTGGATAACAGCGACCACAGCATTGGTGCCCACGCCACATTGCTCAAAAATGTTAGCGATGCCATCACCGCATTTCAGGATGACCTGAAACTGATGGGCATTCAGGACAAAGTAGCCGGGATGACATTCTCCGAATTTGGCCGCCGCATCATGAGCAACGGCAGTGTGGGAACAGACCACGGAGCTGCAGCGCCGCTGATGGTTTTTGGAACCGGCGTACAACGCGGCATTATCGGCGCAAACCCAACCATACCTGGCACGGTAACGGTAAATGATAATGTTCCTATGCAGTATGACTTCAGGCAGGTATACGCCAGTGCCCTGCAAGACTGGTTTGGACTCAGCAAAGCAGAAGTAAAGGCCGCCATGGGTGGTAAGGATTTCAATACCCTACCCATTTTCAAAGCCAATCCTGCCGGGATCGAAGATTTTGCTGACCTGGTGAGCCGATTACACCTGTATGATGTTTACCCCAACCCTGCACATGGAGAAGCCAACTTCAGGTTTTTCACAGATGGCGGCAATGTAGAATTGTGCTTGTTTGACGCGCTGGGCAACCAGATACGCACCCTGGCATCAGGCAAACATAGCAGGGGAGAGCACCAGGTTTCCTGCAACCTGAACGGGCTGAGGCCGGGTAATTATTTTTACCAGCTGTCCCAGGGCAACCGCAAAACAACCCGGGTACTGGTGGTAAACTAAATAAGATTTGCTGATTTTTGGTGCACTGTTGCAGAAACAAAAAATTAAATATACATTTGCACTCCCAAAATTGTCCGATGGTGTAACTGGCAACACGTCTGGTTTTGGTTCAGAAGAGTCTAGGTTCGAGCCCTAGTCGGACAACAAAAAACGCTGATTTGATGATATCTATGCTTTTAATTTGAAAGCATAGAGACAGTAAAATACAGATCCTATGTCATCACTACTTAACCCTGTAAAAATCTTTTCAGGCAGTGCATCTGCCTCGCTCACCCAAGGTATTTGCGAATACTACGGCATAGAGCCCGGTGATTTGGTGGTAAACCGCTTCAGCGACGGCGAATTTCAACCAGTATTTAACGAAAGCGTTCGTGGTTGCGATGTGTTTATCATTCAAAGTACTTTCCCACCTACCGACAATCTTATGGAGTTGCTAATGGCTATTGATGCAGCTAAGCGCGCCAGCGCCAACTACATCACCGCTGTTATCCCTTACTATGGATTTGCCAGGCAGGATCGTAAAGACAAACCCCGCGTTTCCATTGCCTCTAAAATGATTGCTGATTTGCTCAGCACTGCCGGAGCCAACAGGGTAATGACCATGGAGCTTCACGCGCCACAAATTCAAGGATTTTTTAATGTCCCTGTTGATCACCTCGAAGGATCAATCATATTCGTTCCCTACATCCGCAGCCTTCCCCAGGAAAACCTGGTAATTGCAGCACCCGATGTGGGAGCCAGTAACCGTATCCGCGAAGTTGCCAAAGCACTTAATCTTCCCATGGTTATTTGCGACAAAGAGCGCAAAAGGGCCAACGAAATTGCAAACATGACCGTAATCGGGGATGTAACCGACAAGGACGTTGTGCTGATTGACGACATTATCGATACCGGCGGAACCTTGTGCAAATCATCGGCCATGCTCATGGAGCGGGGAGCAAGAAGCGTTCGCGCCCTTTGCTGCCACCCCGTATTGAGCGGCAAAGCCTATGAGAATATTGCCAACAGCGTGCTCACCGAGCTGGTGGTAACCGATACCATCCCCTTAAAGCACCATACCGACAAAATTAAAGTATTGTCTGTGGCGCCATTGTTTGCCCATGCCATTCGCAATGTGCATGAGAATGGAAGCATAAGCTCCCTGTTCAAACAAATTCACAACCGTCAGACCAACATGGATCTGAAAAGCATTTAATCATTTAAAGCGTAACAATAACATATGAAAACCATTCAGTTAAAAGGAGAAAAGAGAGAAGGTACAGGCACTTCCAATGCGAAGAACCTGCGCGCTGTCGGAAAAGTTCCTTGTGTAATTTATGGTGCAGGAGAAAACTTGCACTTCACCGTTTATGAAGCCGATTTCAAAAACCTGGTTTATACCCCAAATGTATACAAGGTAAAAATCAATTTGGACGGAAAATCATACGATGCCATCCTCCAGGATCTCCAATTTCATGCCGTATCAGAAGCCATCTTGCATGCCGATTTCATGGCCGTTGACGCAGCACGCGCTGTGGTAATGGACATTCCGGTGCGTATCGTT
Source organism: Flavobacteriales bacterium (assembly GCA_947487055.1). Taxonomy (GTDB): domain Bacteria; phylum Bacteroidota; class Bacteroidia; order NS11-12g; family UBA955; genus RGEC01. Next base: position 4,459 of record CANKVN010000071.1, on the reverse strand, counting down.
GGTAATTCACCCGGTGTGCGTGCCGGTGGTAAACTGGTAACCAAAATTAACCGCCTGCGTGTGCGTGGCCTTTTGAAAAACCTTCCTGACTATATCGACGTTAAAATCGATACTTTGGAAATTGGACAAAGCGCTAAAGTGAAAGATGTAGTCCCCGGTGATTACGAAATCATGGATGCCAAAGAAAACGCCATTGTAAGTTGTAAGACTACCAGGGCTTTGATGCAGGCTGCTGCAGAAGCTGGAAAATAAGATTACAGTATTATTCAATAAAAAAACCCGGCGATTGCCGGGTTTTTTTATTGAATAAATGGTTAAAACCGCCATCCCACGCGGATGCTGCCCACTTCGCCAAATGTAGACAAAGAGGCAAACGTGCCACCTGGAGTTACTGTTTTAACACTGCCACCATTGCTTCCGGCAGTAGTGGTGATATCGTCTTGTTTCTGCAGCACCAGTGAAAGTGGACGGTATGTTGCACCCATATATATACCTTCCGTTATCCAGTAATCAAAACCCAAGTTTAACCGCAGACCCAATTGGGCCGTTTTGTATTCTTTATCGTATGAATAATTTTTAATGTACCCGGATTGGTTGGCATTATCCCCATTCTGGATAATGCCTTCGCTACCCAATGCCACATCAACGCCAAAAAATGGGCTTAACCTGTCGGTGCCGGCAAAATGCTGTTGAATGCCTAATGCCAGTTCCGTGTACCTGTTCTTGGTGGTGAAACTACCCTCATCTCCCGTGCCGTCTGTGTTTTCAGCAAAATTATTTACATCGTTGGAATAGGAAGCGCCAATCCCAAGAACCAGGGCTAAATCTGACTTCACAAAATAACGTCCGTTGATACCAAAGGTATTGATAGAACTGTATCCTGAACTTAATGATAATCCCAATTCCGAGGTTACGGTTCCTTTTTCTGGTTTCTGGGCAAAAATCCCTGATACCATCAGGCAAGTTGCAATTGTTAGTAGTGGCTTTTTCATGGTTTTTCTTTTTGACGAAATTACCCTGTTACAAAATCAGAAAAAATGATTTGCGCCATATTACCCGCCTATCTGCGTAATTTGCACCGACATAAATATTGGCTACAGTATTGGTTTATATTCCCCGGTTAACAACGCGTATATCCTACGCAGTTGAACAGGTGTTTGCTCACTGGGGAGGCCATACGCCCGTTATTACGGAAGACAGACAAGTATATTTATCGGCCACAGAAGCCCTTAAATGCCACTACAGCCAAGAATCCCTGCCTGGCTTATCCTTATACCGTTCAGGATTTTTGGATGAAACCGGTATTGATCAATCCTTCAAACCCGCAAATGCTATCATCGATGGCTGTTTTTGCCTTTTCCCGGATCAGGAAAACCGGCAATTCGACCTGCTGGCCATGGTTTTTTGGTGTATCACACGTTATGAAGAATACCAGCCCTTTGAACCGGATAAGCATGGACGCTATCCGGCCGCATCCTCGCAACTGTGCCATTGGGGTGTTTTGGAAACGCCCATTTGTGATGTGGTGGTAAACCAACTGTTTGGGCAATTAGGCCTACCCATCAAAACATCTTTTTCCATAACACCAACCATAGACGTGGATATTGCCTATGCCTATGCAGGGCGCGGTTTGCTGAGGAGTTTTGGCGCATTGCTTAAAAATCCCGGAAGCTTATCCCCCAGATTGCATGCAATCAGCAACCCCGGCGAAGACCCCAACCAATCGTTTGGGTACATAAAAGACAGGTTAAGCCCAATCCCATCGGCACGTGTTTTCTGGCATTGCGGCATGCAGCGCAATTCCCGGGATAAACAGGTACGGCTTGCATTCAAACCATTTCAGCAATCCATCCGGGACGTGGGAGAAACAGTGCCTTGCGGCCTGCACCCCAGTGCTGTTGCTTTTGGCGATAATTTTGCATTCAAACAGGAAAAGAACTGGCTGGAAACCCAACTTGGCAAGCCCGTCGCGGATGCACGCATGCATTATATTTTGTTGTCTTTTCCAAATACCTACAGGCAACAGCTGCAGGCCGGTGTTGCGCATGACTACAGCATGGGATTTCCTGATGCCATCGGCTTTAGGGCTGGCACTGCAAGGCCATTTTTATGGTATGACCTCGCTGCCGAACAAGCCCGCAACCTGATGCTACATCCATTTTGCATCATGGAGGCTACCTGCAAGCATTATTTGGCCCTCACTCCAGAGCAGGCCATCCATAAAGGTGCGCAGCTTAAAAACACCATCAGCAAGGCTGGTGGGGATTTTTGCTTTATCTTTCACAATGAATCATTGGGTACACAACCTTCCTGGCAAGGCTGGAAAACCGTTTTTGAAGCATGGCTGGCATAACCTATATCAAGCGCGGGCAAATTGATATTGCTGCATGGGATCTTTGCATTGCCCATAGCAGCAGGCCGCTGGTGTACGCCACATCGCTGTACCTCGACCACCTTTGCAACCAGGAATGGGACGCCTTGGTACTTAACAACTACGAGGCGGTGATGCCCCTGCCCAAAAAGACCAAATGGGGAATCAACATTGCTTATCAGCCATTTTTTTGCCAGCAGCTGGGCCTGTTCGCAAAACCAAACAGTGGCGCCCGCTACGAAGATTTCCTGAAGGCTATTCCCCGTAAATTTTGGCGTGTCATCCTGCAATTAAATCCTGAGCAACCCTTTCCCGTGGGCATTAAAACCCGCAAAAACCTCCTGCTGGACCTTCAAAAACCCTACGAAAATATTGCTTCAGCCTACAATGCCGATGCACGTAAAAACCTGCGAAAATGCAAGGATGCAGGTGTTGCCATGGATTCATGCAATGAATTTACCCAAGCCATACAAGTGTACAAAGAGGCATGGGGTTCCCTGAATCCGCAGCTGCAAAATAAGCATTACCAAGCCTTTGAAGAAGCCTGCAAGGCATTATACAGTGAGGGCAAGGCATTGTGCTTAAAAGCAACCCTGCATGGCGAATTGCTGGCTTACGCCATCCTGTTGCGTTCGCCAAAATACCTGCATTATGTTTGCGCCGCCCCCACCCCTGCAGGGCGTAAACTGGGGGTTATGCATGCTGTAATCGATTATGTTGCGGAAACCTATGCCAATCAAGGACTATCCCTCGATTTTGAAGGCTCTGAAATAACGGAAGTGGCCGCTTTTTACCAGAAATTTGGTCCGTTAGTAGAATATTACGGTGTTTACCGAAGGGGTATTTAAGGCTTGTTTTTCAGCACCACCACGCCACCGCTGATGCGCGCCGGAGACAAAACATTATCATAATCCCGCATGAGTTCGTAGTCTGCCCCATTCAGGCGAATGGCAAACGAAACCAATTGCGGACATCCCTTGTAGCAGCCAAATTCGTTGCGCTTTTGCTCCTGCAGGGAATAGGACTTGTCTATCACAAAATGCTTGCCGTTAGCCGTTGTAATGCTCACGGTGTCGCCGGTGCTGTGGCTGATAAATAAAAAAGATTGTGTATTGCCGGCAGTATCTTCAAAATTGCCATTTCGGTAAAAATAACGGATGGTATTGGACATGCCACTGAAACCGTATTGGTGAACTACCTGAATTGTGTCCAGGTCGGCAGGTTTGAACGCCGCACTGTCTGTACCCAGAGCAAATTGAACGGGTATGGCTGTCCAGAACCTGGGAAAATCACAATCGTACTTTGGACAACATGATGGCAAAAACACCCCAAGCATAAGCAGCATAGGCAGCAAATAACCAATTTTCTTAACGTGGTTCACTACACGAATATAGAGGGTGAATCCCACAAAACTTCAATTCGGTTTACCTTTGTGCCATGAATATTGATTTGAGTGGCAAAACGGCGCTGGTATGCGGCAGTAGTGCCGGTATTGGCAAAGCCGCTGCTATGCAACTGGCTGCTTCAGGAGCACAGGTAATCTTGCTGGCGCGCAACGAACAAAAACTGCAGCACGTATTGGCATCGCTTCCCGGTGAAGGGCATGCCTATTACGTAGCCGATTTTTCCAACAACCAGGATGTGGTTGCCGTTGCCGCCAAAATCAATGAAAACCACACCATTCATATTTTGGTAAACAATACCGGCGGTCCTCCCGCAGGGCAGGCCAACGCTGCAGCGCCTGCGGCATTTCTGGAGGCATTTCAAAATCACCTGATTAATAACCATTGCCTGATGCAAGCCTGCTTAACGGGCATGAAATCTGCCGGGTATGGCCGCATCATCAACGTTATCAGCACCAGTGTAAAAATGCCATTACCCAACCTGGGTGTAAGCAACACCATTCGCGGTGCGGTGGGCAATTGGGCCAAAACCCTGGCGAATGAACTGGGCGCATTTGGCATTACGGTAAACAACGTTTTGCCCGGTGCCACCGAAACTGAGCGTTTGAGCAACATTATTGACAATAAAAGCCAAAAAACAGGGGTAGAAACCGAAGAAGTAAAGCAGGAAATGCTCGACGAGATA
>CANKVN010000070.1 GCA_947487055.1 Flavobacteriales bacterium | reverse complement strand
TGCACAATATTTCAAATCGGATGATGATGGCAAAAATGGGATTGAACTTGCCCTGAAGTTTGGGGCCGCTGTGCAAAGCAACAAATTATCCGGGCAAGGCAGTCTGTTTGGCGGTGCTGAGGACAGCGCTGTGCCTCAGGAGCCCCGCTTGCCTGCTGTAGAAAAAATGACCCTGCTCGAAGAACTTCGCGAAGAAGAAGAAGTGGTTGGCATTTACCTGAGCAAGCATCCGCTGGATACACTTAGGTTTGAATATGAAATGATTACCACCTGCGGAATGAAGGATTTGGCAGAAATGCAAAACCGAACTTCCAACAGCAGCTTTGTGGTTATGGGGATTGTCACTGCGGTGAGAGAGGCTATTAGCCAGAAAGGAGATCCTTTTGGCAGGTTTACCATCATGGATTACAGCGGAAGCTTTGAATTTGCGTTGTTTGGGAAGGATTATCTCAAGTTTAAATCCATCATTGGCAAAGACTATATACTGGTAATTAAGGGTGGTTTTGAATACAACGAACGCAATCAAAAAACCTATGCCCGTTTTCAGGAGATGATCCTTTCCAGCGATATCAACAGGGATACGCTGGTGAAGAATGTGCAGGTAGACATGGATGTAACCGATATGGTGCAGGGAAAAGCAACCGCACTGGAAACCGTATTAAAGCAGTTTCCGGGAAAATGTGTGTTGTGGATGCATCTGATGGACAAGGAAGAGAGCCTGGGCGTGAAAATGGTGGCCAGCCAGGGTTTTGAGTTTTGTATGGAAACAATTCAGATCATGGAAGATATGGAAATCCGGTACAGCAAAAAACTGTAGTACCCCTGGTCGTAAATCAAAAAACTGATTGATGTTTGTATCCGGTTTTACCATAGCGCGCAATGTTGTTCAGGCAGATTATCCCCTAAAGGAAGCTGTTTTTAGCATAATTGATTTGTGCGATGAATTTATCATTGCCGTAGGGCACAGCAATGACAATACCCTGGAGTTTGTTCGTTCGTTTAACCATCCGAAAATAAAAATCATAGAAACCGTTTGGGACGACAGCCTGCGCACTGGTGGAAAGGTTTTGGCAGAGGAGACCAACAAAGCAAAGGCAGCAGTAAATCCCAACGCAGATTGGTTGTTTTATATCCAGGCAGATGAATGTGTGCACGAGGATGATCTTCCGGCAATACGCCAGGCCATGGAAAAGCACTTATCGCATCCCGGGGTGGAAGGCTTGTTGTTTGATTATGTGCATTTTTATGGAAGTTATGATTTTGTGGGCGACTCCAGAACCTGGTACCGCAAGGAAATCCGCATCATTCGCAACCGCAAGGATATTTTCAGTTACCGCGATGCCCAGGGGTTTCGCAAGGAGCCAAACCAGAAATTATGTGTAGCAGATGCAGGTGCGCGTGTGTTTCACTATGGATGGGTGAAGCATCCGGAGGCCCAGCAGCAAAAGCAAATGCAATTTCACCGCATGTGGCACGGCGATGAATACATGGAAAAAAACATAGCGGGTGCAGACAGCTTTGATTATTCCAAGATTGATTCTTTGGCCAGATTTGAAGGAACCCATCCCCGGGTTATGCAGGCACGGATTGACCACATGAACTGGACTTTTTCTTTTGATATAACCCAAAAGAACTTTGGTTTGAAAAACCGCCTGCTCTACTGGCTGGAAAAATACACCGGCTGGCGTCCCGGAGAATATAAAAACTATATTCGGGTGAAAGCCTGATAAACCGTTTACAGCAGTTTATAAATAAACTTGCCCCACATGAGGGCCGCAGTGGCTATGAATCCCCACATGATGATTTTGGCACCATGCTTAAAAGACCATTTAAGGTGCAGGATGGTAAAAACCAGCAGCAGCAGGAAAGGGAATCCTCCCGGATTGTAGGACCAGCTGCCGGCAATATCCCCTTTGTATAAGGAATACCAAGAACGCTGCATGCCACAGCCGGGACAATCTATCCCAGCATACTTCTTTGAAGGACAGGCAAGAAAGTAAGCCGGTAAGCTGTCTTTGCTCAAAAGCCCATAGATCCTAATGACAGCATGCTGCCAACGGCGATCAGATAGATAATGATAACAATGAAATAAAGGCTGCTTAAAATGGTTCCGATAATGGCGCAAACACGGCCTGCTTTCAAATTGTTGTGGCTGGAAGTGGTGTAGGCGCCCGGGTTTGCATTATAACGCTGCAGGTCTTTACCGGCAAGGCTAAGGCCAATGATGCCGAGAATCAGACCAAGGATGCCGTAGCAAAAACACATTACAATAGAAAGAATGCCAAGTACCAACACTGCAGTGGAATTAGGGAGGGAAATAGCAGTTTGGTTGTTGCTGAAGTTATTGTCAAGGGTATTGTTTTCCATAGAATGCAAATATAATTAATCGGGTGTTTAAAGAAATAAAAAAACCCGCATTTTGCGGGTTTTTTATTAAAACAAGGATAAAATCCTTTTATTTCATGTGCTTCAGATTCAGACCATACATCACCACAAAAGCAATGGGGAATAACGCAGCAATGATACCAAGGCTAGCTAATATACCGCCACCTGGCATGCTGCCCAGTAAAGCGATGGATGCTACGGTCGGAATTAATTCTCCTGCAGTATAGATATAGAAACCAGTTTTCTTTAGTTTCCACATCCAGAATGCTCCAAATGCGCATGCCGCTACACAAATAAGATTAATCCAGTTCAGCATAGAGGCATACTTCATTGCGCTGCTTGATGCTTCTGCAATGGTAGCCATAGATTTGTCGAGTTCAGGATCACCAGTACTTTGCATGTTTGCATAAGCAGAGCTGCTTGCAGAGCTGGCAGCAGAGCTTAGACCAATGCTTCCAATTGCACCAAATAAGCCAATGGCAGAACCTACCCAGGTGAGAATACAAAGTACTGTAAGAAATACAGGTCTTTTTGAAGTTTCGTTTGTTTGTTCCATAGAGTTGTTTATTAAGTTTTGTGTCGGCAATTAAATAAACACAATTGTCAATTTGGTTTTTTTTATGGCCTTTAGTTTTCCACTATTGAAAGGTAAAATCAGGTTAATTATTTTCTTAAAAATAAGTATATCATTATTTTATGATTGTTTTTTTTGTTGACATCAAATTGGATAGATACGTATAATTACCCAAAAAAACCTTGATCATTGACAATGATAGGTTCTGAAATATAGAATTATATTGAATGTTTAATCTGTATCAACCATCATGAAAGTTTGGATTTTACCATCGGGATTTTTGAGGGAGAATCCATTCTCATTGACGTTAAACACGTAATATTTTACCGCTGGTGCATTTAGAAAATAGAGACTGTTATTTTCTTTACCTAACAGGGAAGTTGCGCCATGGGCAGCGCTGTATTTGATGGTTGGGTTTTCGGGTGTTCCTTCAAAGCTGATTTCTTCCTCTTTTCCCATGTCGCTGGAAACATAGCGATTGCAAAAAAGGCCTGCGGTAGCATCTTCGGTCTCTGCTGTGCTGTTATCGTTTTCGGTGGTTATTGGTGCGCTAGATTCCTCATTTTCATTGTGCTGCTGATGGTTTTCGGTAGGTTCAACCAAAGCATTTTCACGCTGCTGAAGTTTCTTATCTCTTTGTTGTTTGAGCGTTTTGAAATGAAGAAACGCAATTATGGCGGTAATGGCAATGGCAACAATGCCAAGAATAACATACAATACAATGTTAAGGGTGCTTGTGGAAGAGCTTTGGCTGTTATTTTTCAAGGGAGTCTGCGTCATAGTGCTAGATATTGGAAGGTTTGAAACGAATTACAAAACTATAGATTTCCCCTAAAAATTTTAACAGCAATAGCAAGCAGGATAACGCCAAAAAATTTACGGATGGTGAGTAAGCCGGCTTTGCTGATTTTTTTCTCCAGCCAGCTTGTACTGTGCAATGCCAGGTATATAAAAACCAAATTGGCCAGTATGCCAATGGCAATAATAACTTCATCGTACATTACTTTCAATGACAAAATGGTGGTTAAGGTACCAGAACCTGCAATAATGGGAAATGCCACAGGTACCACACTGCCACCCGGTGCATCCGGGTCTGTGCGGAATATATCAACGCCAAGTACCATTTCCAGTCCAAGAATAAACATGACTATAGAACCGGCCAGGGCAAATGAGGATTTATCGATGCCCAGATATTTGAGGAAATATTCACCGGCAAATAAAAAACCAATCATCAGGGCTGCGCTAGCGAGCGTTACTTTTAGGGGTTGAATGGTGATGGACGATTTTGCCCTCAGAGAAATGATTACCGGTACAGAGCCCAGCATATCAATTACCGCAAACAGGGTGAAAGAAACCGTTAGGATTTCGCTTATATTCATGTCGCAAAGGTAATGCATAAAAAAAAGCGGCATTGGCCGCTTTTTGGTGTTGTTTTCTTAGGTGATTATCGCATGTGTTTTACCTGCAATGCATACAATACAATGAATACTCCGGCAAACAAAAAGGAGGCAATTACGACCATCCCTCCCAAAAGATTTAATCCGATAACGGCTGCTGTAATCACTATGGGTAGTATTTCTCCGGTCAGCCATAGATAGAAACCATTTTTACGCATTTTGCGCATTTCCAGCGCCCCGAAAAAGCATAGTCCTGTAGCCAATAAATTCACAATCAGCATGAGGTAACGGTTATCGTATTGTTTTTTGGCCATGTCAAACGCTTGGTTCATCATGTTGGCAGCTGTTTCATTGCCTTGCTGGCTCATTTGTTCAACTTGGTCTTGCATGACAGCCATTTGTTCCATCGATTTTGACGATGAATAAATGCCCCAAATGGCGCCAATAAAAGCAAGGGCGCAGCCAATAAACGTTAAGATGGTCAAAACATTGATGGTTGATGTCATTGTTTTAGCCTGGGGTTCGTGATCTAGTGTTAGGTTTTCCATGGTGATTTGTAGTTACAATTATAAGGAAAAATTACATAAAAGGGGTGGAGCTATGGTTATTTAAACGGGCTATCCGGTTCCTTTTTAATGACATTGTACGCAAGCCTGTCGGCCAGTTTTGGCCACCATTTGTTTATCCAAACAGCAAGTTTTCCTTGCATGGTCAAAACCAAGTATAAACGCCTTTCTGCCACACTGTTCCAGATGGCAACAGCCACTTCAGCGGGTTGCATCAGTTTGCTTTCTTCGAGTGGGGTTTCGGATTGTGGTTTGCCGTCTTTGTTTAGCGCAGTTTTGCGAATATTGCTGGCGGTGTAACCCGGACATGCAATCAGCACATGCAAACCGCGGTTGATGTTTTCGTTGCGCAAACTTTCCAAAAAACCATGCATGGCAAATTTGCTGGCGCTGTAACCGGTTCGGCCGGGAAGTCCTTTAAAGCCCGCAATGGAAGATACGCCCACTACAGAGCCATTGTTATCAAGTAACAGGGGCAATGCAGATTTTGTGCAGTAAACGGTTCCCCAAAAGTTGGTGTTCATGAGTTGGTGCAATACTTCGGGGTCTGTGTGTTCAAAAACCGCACGCATGCTGATACCCGCATTGTTGAACAGGACCTTTACTTTTCCCGGCAAGCCTTTGGATGCTGATACAAAATCCTCACAATCCTTTTGTTTGCTCACATCACCGATCACCGCGATTACTTCTGCACCCAGGGCATTGCATGCCGCTGCCACATTGTCCAGGTTTTGGGTGTTTCTGCCCATAATCACCAGATCAAAGCCACGTTTTGCGCCTTCCAAAGCAAGGGCTTCACCAATACCGCTGCCTGCTCCTGTAATCAGGGCAATAGGACGGTTATTATCCTGGTTCATTGCCGGGTTTCCATTTGATGCTGCAACCCACAGGCTCAACTTCCGGATAATCCACTTCTAAGCCGTCCAGGCTGTATTCTACGGCATCTTCCAGGTAAATCTGCATTACGGCAGCTTCGTTTTCCCAGTTGTCGTCTATTGCGCCCTGATAAACCAATTCGCGTTTGTTGTTGAACAAAAATGCTTCGGGTGTTTTTACAGCACCCAGTTTCTTGATGATTTCCTGCGATTCGTCATGCAAATAGGGGAATGGTAGTGCCAGTTGCTTGTGCAATTGCTGCATGTTTTCAAAACTGTCTTGCGGGTATTTAGCCGCATCATTGCCGCAAATAGCGACTATGCCCAAGCTGTCTTCCTCGTATTTCTTGGCCAGTTGCTTCAGGCGCGCCCAGTATGAATTTGCGTATTTGCAATGGTTGCAAGTAACAATTATGAGAAAACTGTATTTGTCGGCAAAATCATAGTTGCTAACCATGTCGCCGTCTACATTTTTCAGGTTAAAATTGAATAGTTTATCTCCTGGTTTCATCCCTGCAAAGGTAAGGTTGGGGCGGTTATTACTTTCAAATTCTGTTTTGATGTCATTAACTTAACCCGTCGATTTCTCCATTGATTAATTTGATCTGCAGTGCCTGAGGTTCTTTGGGAAGTCCGGGCATACGCATGATGTCGCCGGCAATGGCCACCACAAATCCAGCTCCTGCATTGATTACCAAATCTTCTACACGAAGGGTGAAGTCTTTGGCCAGCGGCCCCATGCTGATATCGTCACTAAAACTGTATTGGGTTTTGGCAATACACACAGGCAGGTAGCTCCAGCCAAGTTCATCAAACTTTTTAAGTTTGTTCTGAGCAGTTGCAGAAAGCTTGATGCCTGAACCACCATAGACGCGTTTTGCGATTTTTTCAATTTTGGTATCCAGGCTGTCGCTCAATTCGTAGGCGTGGTTAAGCGGTCCGGAAGGATGGTTGTCTACCACATCGGCCACTGTTTCTGCAAGCGATGCTGCGCCGGCACCACCTTTCACAAAGCATTCGTTCACGGCTACGCGCACACCTTGGTCTTTGCACCAGCTGAGTAAATAATCCATTTCAGCTTCGGTATCCCACGCGTATTTATTCACGCTCACCACGGCGTTTTGTCCAAACGCCTGTACGTTGCGGATGTGGTGCTGCACGTTTTGCAATCCTGTTTTCAGGGCGTCGGCATTTACGTCGCGCATGTTTTTTTCTCCGGCACCACCGTGTAGTTTGATGGCCTGCAATGAGGCTACAATTACCGTTGCGGCTGGATGCAAGCCCGCCATGCGGCATTTGATGTCGTAAAACTTTTCTGCACCCAAATCCGAACCAAATCCACTTTCGGTTACCACATAATCGGCCAGGTTCAGGGCTGTTTTTGTTGCAATTACGCTGTTGCAGCCATGGGCTATATTGGCAAAAGGTCCGCCGTGAATAATGGCAGGCGTATGTTCGGTGGTTTGAACCAGATTGGGCATAATGGCGTCGCGCAGCAATACAACTATACTCGGTCCGAAACCCAAATCACCTACGGTTATTGGTTTTTTGCCGGAATAGCCAACCACAATGCGGTCTATGCGGCGTTCCAGGTCTTCCATGTTTTCACTAAGGCATAGCAATGCCATGATTTCAGAAGCTGGTGTAATATCAAAGCCCGTTTCAGTGGGTATGCCGTTGGTGCTTCCGTGCAATCCGCTCACCATGTGGCGAAGCATACGATCATTCACATCCAGCACCCGTTTCCACAAGATTTGGGTCAGGGCGTTTTCTCCTGTTTTATTCCAGTATCGGTAGTTGTCTACCAACGCAGCAATCATATTGTTGGCGCTGGTAATGGCATGAAAATCACCGGTGAAGTGCAAATTGATGTCTTCCATTGGCAATACCTGCGAATATCCGCCGCCTGCTGCACCGCCTTTCATTCCAAAACATGGACCCAGGCTGGGTTCGCGCAAGGCAACCATGGCATTTTTGCCTATGTGGTTTAATCCCAATGACAAACCTACGCTGGTAACTGTTTTTCCCACACCGGCCTTGTTTGGCGTGATGGCAGTAACCATAATTAATTTGCCTGTTTTACCGGCATTTAAATAGGTGAGTGGAATTTTGGCTTTGGTTCTGCCATAGGGAATCAAATCTTCTTGCGAAATATTGAGTTTAGATGCAATTTCACCAATGGGCTTTAAGGGTGTGGACCTGGAGATTTCAATATCAGATTTCATGTTGTGGCAATAATAGGATTTTTTTTTGATTGCTTTGGACTATTTTATTTGATACGCCTTTTATCTTTGCTCTATGAGAAAATCGGTTTTTAGGTTGTTTTTAATGGGCAGCGTAATGCTGTTGGCGCAATGCGCAGTGAAAAAGGGAAGTAAATCGGTGTCCACAAACAATCCTGTAACTGAGGAAATTGTTGAAGTCCCACCCAGCACTGTGCCCAATCCGGGAGCATTGCTAAAAAATCCACAACCCTTGTCTCCGGAGAAACAGCAAATGCTTGCAGCAGCCGAAGAAGTTGAGCATGGCGCTACACAATACTGGTTAAACCAAGGTAAAGAAATCCTCAACAATCAGTGTGCTTCTTGCCATGGGGCCAAAGATCCACTTAAGTATTCAACAGAAAACTGGGTTCGCCACATGAGCCGTATGTCTCCGAAGGCCAAGCTAAGTGAAGATCAGGCCAAGTACCTGCGTGTATACACGCTGGCATTGATTAAAACTGCCAAATAATCCTTAAGGTTTTTTATACACCGGAACGGTGGAGCATGGCTCGCCAAACATGAGGCTTTTTACCACTGGTTGCAACAACCGTGTAATTTCAACATATGCGGCAGGGGATACATAATTGTCTCCACAACCTTTAATAACAACGCGTTTATCCGAGTATTCGCTTGGGTCTATTTTGCTTAAAGCTTCCTGAAACAGGCAGGCCTCCATGGTTTCTGAATCACCGAAAACCACGCGGTGTGCAGTTGTTGCCAGTTTGGCCGCAATGAGCATGAAAGCCCAAGTAGGTACGATGGCGTCAGCCGAACAATAAACAAAAACATTGGCATCGCGGTATTGCTCCCAGTCATGGGCTTTTATCCAATCGCGAAAATCTTTCTCTTTCAAAATCAAACCCATGAACAGCGTGTCTTTAACATCAATGCCCATGCGCTTGCCTGGGTGCAAAAAATGCTCCAGATTGATGGTGATGATTCCGCTGTTTGCAACGCGGTTTACAATGGTTTCTTCCATGGTGAATGCACTACAAATATCGCACAATTTGCCAAGCTCCTGTCAATTTTACTGAACATCCCGGATAACAATGGATGAAATTTTGAATAAAGGGGGCATCTTTGCCTTCAATATTATCGTTATAGATATAATAAGTGCTGCATGAGAAATGGTTTGTATTTGCTGGTTTTGCTGTTGGGGTTAGGATTTGATGCTGCGGCTCAACCATTTGTAAAACCTTCGAAAATTGGCACATTGTCGGTTCTGTCTATCGAAATAAACGATAATAAGGATCTGGACTTGGTAAGATCAAACATCAAGCGGTTTTTCGGTACTCAAAAAATCAGAATTAACGGCAGTGTCGATATTTCAAAGGCTGCTGCTGTGGTGGCGTTGCTCGATGATTTGGACGAACTGCAGTTGCTGCAGTTCAATGGTGCGCTGAACGGAGACGATATTGAGCATTTATCCTGGGTGAACAATGTTACCCTTTGGGTGAAGCGTGGTTCGGAAAACCAATTGTTGCTGAACAGCGAACTCGGTAAGCTAAATCGCCTCACACTCATTTTTGATGAAGTACCGGATAATTATGAGTTTTTTATGGGATGGAAGGTTCGTGGATTAAGGCTCATTGCTCCATTTGTAAAATCAGAACTACCGGCAGCCATCCGAGCCGCCAAGGCGTTACCGCAACTGAAAGAATTTGGAATCAGTGCAGATGCCATCAATGATTTGCCTGCTGATCTTGGTGGTATGTCCAAACTGGAGTCCCTTATCATTACGGATAACCTGAGCTGGATGACCGAAAAATATCCTGACGATCTGCCCGTAAGCAGGCAAATATTGGCGTTTTCCCAAAATGGTATTACGCGAAAAATGGCATTGATTTACCAGGCCCAGGATCCCGTTATTGCCCCATGGGAAATGAAGCATTTGGCAGGGTTGTTCCCTCAAGCGCAATTTGGTCCTTGGGAAAATGCCTCCGGAGACACCTCCCTCATTGGTCAGTTTAGCGATTTTGTGAGGCTCAATAAAAATGAAAGCCAAAATCCGGGTTCCTTCGCCAATCCGGTTATTTCGTCCCTGAATGATGGTTGTTTTCAGTTTGAGGGGAACAACGATAAGGACAGGGTTTTTTACCTGCAGTCAGAAGCAGCCTTACTCATTCCGGCAGGGGCTATAGAAACAATGGATGGAAAAACTGTTGTTGGTGAATATCGTTTGGACTGCTCGCTGGCCAATAAGCCGGCACGCCATATCGCTTCCGGATTTCCACTGAACTATGACAGTGCGGGAAGGGTTTATCTGCTTTCTCCAGGTGTTGTGTTTCATTGCAAGGCATCACAGCAACAGCAAATCCTGCGCATCAAAGAAGGATTTACGGTGAAACTGATATTTTTAAGCAATACCGATACCCTTCTGCGCTTTTACGCCTTTAATAACCGAAAAAAACGCTGGCAGCATTTCTTTGATTACGATTATGATTTTGACGATACCAAAAACAAAGCCATCGATTACTATACGTTTTATGCTGGCAAAAAAACAGGTATTGAATTGTATCCCTCCGACAGCCGCTCCCTAGACTATCGCTTCCAGACAGAAGGATACCATTACCTGCTGGAGCCGGGAATCAATAAAGTATCGGTGGAGCCTTATAATGGATTTTATGTGGCCCCTGTTATAAATCGCGCACCTAAGATGGGTGCCTACACCTTGCGGATGGGCCGTTCGCTGGTTGGTTTGCGAAAAGAATTGGTGGACAAGAAAAATGAGAAAAACATCATTCGCTTTTCGGTTTACGATAAAACAGAAACGCTTTTTCCGGAATTAAAACCCTTGTTTCAGTATCCGCTGGAAATTGAGAGTAACATGGATTCCAGGGCGTTTGGCGCAAGCTTTATCCGTGGTTCTGTATACCAGGACATTCGTTTTGAGCAGGACGGTTCAAAATGGTTTATGGATTTGCGCACAGAGAGTGGCTACTGGCGTTTTGCCTTGTTGCAACCTCAGGATAAAGTAAAAAAGCAAACATCAAAATCGCGTGTGCGGCAGCAGGAATTTAACACGAAAATGGCCCGTTATCTCGAAATCAGAACGAAGAAAGAGGCAGCCTTTGCCCAATTCCATGCCCAGTATCGCGAGGCAGGCCTGCAGCAAGCCAAGCGCGTGCTCATGTACGGGCAAGTTAAACCCAAAGGACAATCCGTGTACTCCTTTACCATGCGCAGTTTTGGCAGCTTTGCCTGGGCAAAGCCGATGCTGAAAACAGATACGGGAACGGTGAATGTAAAATTCACCACCAAAGAAGGAATTCCCATCGATGTGAAACAAGCCTGGCTTGCCCATTACAGGCCATTCTGCTACCAGTATTTTGGTGCCACGGACGTGTATGACTTTAATATTGTCCCCAATTCGTTTGCCTACATCATTGCCCGCGATCATCAGGGACGGACCTATTACATAAACCCGGAAAAGTATAAGGCAAGGGGAATTAAAAGCAATTCACTGATCTATTTACCGGTGGATGAAATTCCAAAACAGCTGCAAAATACCAAAGAGTTGGAAACAATAATGGGGATTAGACCATGATTTAAGGAAGCATATTG
>CANKVN010000069.1 GCA_947487055.1 Flavobacteriales bacterium | reverse complement strand
TTATTTGTTTATTGAATGCTTTGTAACAATCCTTGATATTTACTTTCAAGGTCTTTTAGTCCTTGCTGTTTGGCAAATAGCATGGCCTGCTGTATCAGGTACTGGCTATTGCCAATTTCGCGCTGTGCCCACATTTCATCGTCCCATTTGCTGAAGTACTTGGCATATTGCACACATTCCTCCATGGCGCGGTTAAGCACCTGTCTGCCTTTTTCGGTATCGCCCAGGTAAATAAGGGTAATACCCATTTCTACTTTGATATCGCGGCGAATAGGACAAACGGTTTCCGGCATCTCGGTCAGCATTTTCTGAATCACATCAATGCCACGCTTGCGGTATACTTCCACGCTGTCACCCATCACTTTTTCGAAGGTGGCAACATCCTTAAACCCTGGAGGCGGCACGGTGATTTTTTGCGATTCCTTGGCTTTCATGTAACCGCGGTAGTTGTCTACCTCAGCATAATAGTATTTGGCCAGCATAAGCGCCATTTGTTGTAAATCGCCAGGAACGTAGGCTGCCTTGTCATCCAGGAAGAAGTTTTTCTTCTCCTTCATGCCATAGTAGCGGTAGTTATTCACCAGGTTCTGGTAGGTTTTGTAATCGTTGATTTTGCGCGGCTGACCTCCGTCTTGGCCGCCATTAATCGGAACAAAACGGTACACCAAACCTTCCAGCTGCAAATAGCTGTTCAGGAAATTGAAATCGTATCCACTCACCGATGTGAAGTAGATTGGGCGTTTCCAGCCTTGTTCTGCATTGGTTGCAATCAAATCATATACCACCAGGTCGCCTTTGGTGATGTAATTTCCACCAATGTTGATGCGGAGGGTATCCAATATTGACCCTTGGTCTTTGGCTGTTACTACACCGGCTTTGATCACCGCATCTTTATTGATGGTGATGTAGGCTGAAGCACCCCTCAATTTGGCATTTTCCGAACCTTCGTTTCTGGCATCTCCCAGCAACTCATTCAGCAAGGTGCGCATGGGTTTAGGACTGGTGTAGTCCTTTCTGTTAATCTCTACACCATATTCAAAGCTTCCGGTCTGCAAATCTTTTTTGGTGAGGGTTAACGGCAATGGTTCTGAATCATAAACCTTATCGAGCAATACGGAGCTGTACCATTCTGTTGGGAGCAAACTTTGGTTGATGATGCGAACATCGGTACGGATGCCTTCCACGTTTTGTGCATACCACAAAGGATAGGTATCGTTATCTCCATTACAGAAAAGGATGGCGTTGGGTTCCAGTTGATTCAGGAAGTTTTTGGCCATATCAATGCCTATATACCTGCCACTGCGATCATGGTCGTCCCAAGCCTGATAACCCATATTTACGGGAACCAGCAATATGGATGCCACTGCAGAAACAGCAACGGCGGAGCCTTTCAAATATTTCTGAAGAATATCGGCAACCCCAATCACCCCTATACCAATCCAGATACAGAAGGTCTGGAATGAACCCACAAGCGCATAGTCACGCTCACGTGGCTCATAAGGCGGTTGATTCATGTACACGTTAATCAAAATACCGGTGAACAGGAACAAAGTCATCACCAGCCAAAAGTCTTTGCGCTTGCCGGCAAACTGCACGGTAAGGCCCAAAATACCCAGGAACAACGGGAGGAAATAATAGGCGTTTCTGCCTTTTTGGTTTTTGTAATAATCGGGTAAGTCTTTCTTAGGCCCAACCACAAAACGATCTACCGGACCAATGCCGGAGAACCAGTTACCGTCGAAACGGGTATTTCCGGTTACGGCTTGCTGGTCGTTGAAACGTCCAACAAAGTTCCACAGGAAATAGCGGATATACATGTGACCAACCTGATACTTGAAGAAAAACTGCAGGTTATTGGACATTCTGGGTACTTCGTATTCCAGGGATTGCAATTCTTCTTGTTCCTGCTGGGTCAATTTCCCTTTTCCGCGCAATTCTTCTATGCGGGCCTGACTTTCACCCATGCCACCCCATTCCCTGAAACCTTTGGCATCGGCAGGCTTGTTGCTGCGGCCCATGCGGGGAAACAAGGTCGTGTATTCGTCGTCGAAAAGAGGTTCGTAGTTTTCACCACCTTCTTCATATTTGGTTTCACCTTTAAAGAATTTTTTATGTGTGGCTTCAAAATCCACCTGGGGTGCATTGAAATAAGGACCTTTAACCAAAGGCCTTTCTCCATATTGTTCGCGGGTGATATAACCGTAGAATTTATAAGGATCTTCAGGATTGTTCATATCAATCGCCGTATTGGCCATTGAACGAATAATTACCATCGCATAGGAGGAATAACCGATAACAATGAAAGAGACGCTCAGTAACAGTGTATTCCAGTTTGTGAGCCCTTTGCGGTGGGTGAACCAGAGCAAAATAGCAAGCAAAACAAAGATAGCAACCACCGAGAAGATGGTACCACTGTAGAAAGGCAAACCAAAATCGTTTACAAACAATTTATCGGTGCGTGAAATCAACCATGGAATACCTGGATAAATCACTTTCATCACAAAACCCAGCGCAAGCACTGCAGCTCCAAAAGCATAAAGCACACCCTTGGTAGATGTTTCATAACGGCGGAAATAATAAGCAAGGCAAACGGCCGGAATTACCAGCAAATTCAGCATGTGCGTACCCAGTGCCAAACCGGTGATAAATCCAATGAAAATCAACCAGCGGTCCGCACCCGGTTTATCAGCCTGTTTATCCCAGCGCAAAATTGCCCAGAAGGTAAGGGCTGTGAAGAATGAACTGAGCGCGTATACTTCCGCTTCCACGGCGCTAAACCAGAAACTATCCATGAAAGTATTGCTCAATGCGGCAACCACACCGGCAGCAATAATCAGGAAATTGCGATTTTGGCGTTCCTGCGAAATGATGCGGCCTGCAAAGTGTGTAGTAATCCAAAAGGTGAACATTACGCAACCTGCACTTGATACGGCAGACAGCATATTCACCCAAAACCCAACCTTTTCAGGGGTGTTGGCCAGCATGGCAAATAAACGGCCAATCATCAAAAACAAGGGAGCTCCCGGAGGGTGAACCACTTGCAAGCGATAAGCAGCGCTGATAAATTCACCGCAATCCCACAAACTCACGGAGGGTTCAAGGGTAAGCGTGTATACCACCAGGGCTGTGATAAACATGGCCCAGCCGGCAATAAGATTCCATAATTTAAAGTTCTTCATTATTTACTGTGATTCAATGGGTGTTATTTGGCGAAATTAAAGGATTGTTTATGCTTTTAAAAAGAAATTTTTGAAACAGCTGTTTCTATACGTGGGACAATTAAATCGCGGCCTATCAAAGCCATCATTTCCCAAATGGGTGCACCAACGCCTTTGCCGCTCACTGCAAGGCGCAATGGCTGAAGGAGTTCGCCTGTTTTTACCCCTGCCTGTTCGCAGTATGATTTAAAGGCATTTTCAAAGTCTTCGGCTGAAGGTTTGTCTGATAATTGTGCAAATGCAGCGGCTATGGCGGTCAAATGTGCTGAGGTTTCGGGTTTCCATTTCTTTTGCACCACTTCCTGATCATAGGTTTCTGGCTGAACAAAGAAGTAACCGCCCTCCTCCACAATATCCTTGGCAAATTGCACTTTTTCGCGCATGAGCACCACCACCTGTTCCACATATTCCTGAGGTGCCTCGTAGCCTTTGCTTTTGATTTGCGGATTAATTAAAGATGCCACTTCGCTTGCCGGTTTTTGCTGCAAATATTGCTGGTTGAACCAAAAAGCCTTTTGAACATCAAATTTAGCCCCGCTTTTGCTCACTTTTTCCAACGTAAATGCTTCAATCAATTCGGGCATGGAAAACAATTCGCGGTTATCGCTTGGATGCCAGCCAAGCAATGCAAGCATGTTGGCCACTGCATCGGGGAAATAACCACTGTCGCGGTATCCGCTGCTTACTTCGTTTGTTTTGGGATCTGTCCATTGCATGGGGAACACCGGAAAGCCAAGCCTGTCACCATCGCGTTTGCTCAGTTTTCCATTTCCTTCGGGCTTTAGCAGCAAGGGCAAATGTGCAAATTGCGGCATCACCTCTTCCCATCCCAGATACCGGTATAGCATAACATGCAGGGGTGCGCTGGGCAACCATTCTTCACCGCGGATAACATGGCTGATTCCCATGAGGTAATCATCCACCACATTGGCCAGGTGATAGGTAGGCATGCCATCGCTTTTCAGCAGCACTTTATCGTCGAGCTGCGCGCTGTTCACCGTAACCCAACCCCTGATGATATCATGAAAACGTATTTCTTCTTTTCTGGGCAGTTTGATTCGGATTACATAGGATTCGCCGCTTTCCAGCCTTGCCTTTACCTCATCGGCAGGCATCGTGATTGAATTCTTCATGCTGTTGCGGCTAACACTGTCGTATGCAGGCTGCATATTTCCTGCCTCCAGGCGTTTGCGCATTTGCTCCAGGTCTTCTTCGGTATCGAAGGCGTAGTAGGCAAAGCCCTTTTCTATCAAATCATAGGCGTACTGTGCATACATACCCTTGCGCTCGCTTTGCCTGTATGGCGCGTGGGGTCCTCCATTTTCAGGTCCTTCATCAATTTCTATGCCCACCCATTTCAGCGATTCAACGATGTATTGTTCGGCACCGGGAACAAAGCGATTCTGGTCTGTATCCTCAATTCTGAGGATCATGGTGCCATGGTGTTTTCTGGCAAACAAATAATTGTACAGGGCAGTGCGCACACCACCTATATGCAAAGGTCCGGTAGGACTTGGAGCAAAACGAACTCTGACAGGACGGGTCATAAAAGTGCAAAAATAGCACTTTCCTTTGTATTTATGCGATTCTCAGGGGGTTACTGCTTCTATTGCCCTGCGAACGCTGCCGTGCTTCAGCAACATGGATTTTGCTTCCGCTTCTTCCAGCCCTGTAGCCTGCATCACCATAAAGGTTCCGCGCAGAATTAATTTTTCGTTGGAAAGCTGCATATCCACCATTTTGTTGCCCAGCACATGCCCCAGCCGTATCATTACCGCGGTGGTAACCATGTTTAAAACCATTTTGGTGGCCGTTCCTGCCTTCATACGGGTACTGCCGGTCACAAATTCTGGGCCGGTTACAACCTCCACCGGAGCATCTGCTACCGCAGCAATTGCCGATGCCGGATTACAAACCACACAGCCGGTTGCGATTCCATGTTGTTTGCATTGTTGCAATGCCCCAAGTACATAGGGTGTTCGGCCGCTGGCAGAAATACCCACCACCACATCTTTGGCGGTGACTGAATGTTGCAGCAAATCCTGAAAGCCTTGCTCCATATCGTCCTCGGCAAATTCTACGGCCTTGCGTATGGCCGAATCACCGCCTGCAATAATGCCAATAACCCTTCCATGTTCTACGCCATAGGTTGGGGGACACTCGCTTGCATCCACAATACCAAGCCTGCCGCTGGTTCCTGCACCCAGGTAAAACAACCTGCCACCCTGGCTCATGCGATCATGCACCAAGGCACACAATTTGGCAATCTGGTCTATTTTTTCCTGCACACTGACTGCAACTCCCAAATCCTCGGTATTGATTCCTTTCAAGAGGTCATCAAAGCCCAGTTCATGGAGATTTTGGTGGCGGGAATCCTGCTCTGTAAAATTCATGCAGTAGCGGATTGCTGGTACTGTTGAACATGCTCGAGCCATTCCGCATACAAAGCATCAGACATAACCCTTGGAAATTTACTCTGTCCACCTACTTTAAGGTATTTGGCCATCCAGTCCAGGAATACCTGTTCCGGCAATATGGTGAGGTGCATCCCTGTGAGAACGTGGTTTCTTTCTGTATGATAATCGTCGTTCAATCCCCTCAGGTGCTTATCCAGCGATTGTTTCACTGCTTCTGCATCCAGTCCGGTGTTGCTTGTGGCAATATACCAATGGTGCGCAAAAAAGCTTTCTTCTTTCAATCCCTTAACCGTAAATTCGGTAAAATCCGTCTGGAATTCTTCTGCGGTGAGGCGCAAACCTTCCATCATGTTCTCAAGGCTAAGATGTTCGCCCGTAATGCTCAAAAATTGTTTGGTGCGGCCTGTTATTTTAATTTCACAGGCATCTACGTTGGTAAAACGCACCGTATCGCCGATCATGTAGCGCCATGCCCCTGCGGCCGTGGTTATCATGATGGCATAATCTTTACCTTCCACCACATTTTCGAGGCCTATGGCCTTTGCATCAGGACGAAGGTTGCTGTTTTCATCAAAATTCTGTTCATCAAATGGCACAAATTCAAAATAGGTATTGTTGCGGAATACCAGCCTCATTCCTGCCGCATCCGGTTTGGTTTGGTTGGCAATAAATGCCTCGCTGGCCAGGTATGATTCCATATAGGTAATGGGCCTTCCCATGAGGCTGTCCAGGGCATGCTTGTATGGCCCCAGGGCTACGGCACCCCAGCAGTAAATGGACAAATTGGGCCATATTTCATGGATGTTTTTCACATTGTAGCGTTTCACGATGCGCTCAAACAAAAGTCGCATCCACGAAGGCGCTCCCGCCACCATCACAATATCCCAGTTGGGTGCCTCTTCCACAATGCGGTTCACCTTTTCTTCCCAATCGCGAATGGATGCAATTTCAGGTCCCGGACGGCTAAAGCGCTCAAACCAGTTAGGTATGTTCAGGGTGGTGATACCGCTCAAATCCCCGCTGTAGCTAACCCCGTTATAATTAAGATCTGTGCAGCCACCCAGCATGAGGTAATCTTTCAT
The DNA here is from genome assembly GCA_947487055.1 of Flavobacteriales bacterium. Classification (GTDB taxonomy): domain Bacteria; phylum Bacteroidota; class Bacteroidia; order NS11-12g; family UBA955; genus RGEC01. The sequence continues at coordinate 5,381 of CANKVN010000069.1, read as the reverse complement.
CAGAAAATCTTTGGGAACATCGGTAAGTGCCATCGCAAGCAGCTGCCTGCGGGATGCACGCAACATCGCTTTCAGCTGGTCATTGGTAACAGGAATATATTTACTGGCCCCTTCTGTGGTTCCTGAACTTAGCGCAAAATGGGTGCATCGGCCAGGCCAGGTAACATCGGCTTCTCCATCGAACTGCCTCAGCCACATTTCATGCATCTGGCTGTAGGAAACCAAAGGCACCTGGTTACGGAAGGCTTCCACAGGGTTTTTGGAAATAAGGATTTCTTCAAATCCATACTTTTTACCATATTCGGTGTTGCGGGCCTTATACAACATTTTCTTGAGGGTAGTCTCCTGCCACTTTACCGCCTTGCTGCGGGTAAAATTAAAAATATCGTTGATCTTCCTTCCCCGATTCATCAATTGTGATAAGAATTCAATACCTGTCATGTTGCCGCAAAAATAAGAATTTCAGCAGGCTTGACCGCAATAAGCGGAAAAGGCAGAAAAAAACGCCGTAATTTGCACCATGGAACAAGGGTATACGCTCAACGAAGAAATCAAGATTAAGTGGAAACAGATTATCGATTTTTTTGAACTGCGTTTTGAAAAAAAGCCCGACCTCAATGCCATTCTGTTTTTAATTGGCATAAGAGAATTGGGCGAACTGCCTGAAAACCAATTCAGCAAAGAGGAAAAAACATACCTCATGCACATGGCCAATTGCAAACTTTTCAGCTATTCCGGCTATTATAAGCTTTCAGGCAAAAACGAGAAAGGATGGCCCGTTTGGGAAAACCTAAAACCCCTTCCCTCCTTATCCCTGATAGAACAGGAGCACCTGCTCAGACAACACATCGTAGAATATTTCGAAAAAGAAGAAATCATCACCTTTACACCATGAAATACTTATCAATCCTGCTATTTCCATGGCTATTGCTTGCAGCATGCCAAAACAATTCAGGCAACCAGACCGACAAGGTTGACAGCGTAAAAAAAGCCTTACAGGACAACTACAAACCCATTGCTCCAGATACAGCGGCTATGGCGAAAATGACCCGTGTGGAAATGGTCACCGATTTGGGAAGGATGGAGTTTGTTTTGTACGACGCCACCCCCAAGCATAAGGAGAATTTCCTAAAGCTGGTTAAAAGCGGCTACTATGAAGGAACCCTGTTTCACCGCGTTATCAAGGATTTTATGGTTCAGGGCGGCGATCCGCAATCCAAGCAGGCAAAACCGGGCACCATGCTCGGGCAGGGCGACCCCGGGTACACCATACCAGCCGAACTTAGCGATACTTTATACCATTTCAAAGGCGCACTGGCAGCAGCGCGTCAGGGAGATGAAGTTAATCCCAAGAAGGCAAGCTCCGGAAGCCAGTTCTACGTTGTACATGGAAATGCAAATAGCTCCGCACAAATGAAGGACGCCCTGAAGCAAAAGGCATTTATGACGTTCATGCAGGACCCCGAAAACATGAGCTACCAGATGCGGTTTAATGCAGCCCAGCAAAAACAGGACATGGCCGCACTGAAAGACCTGCAGCAGGAACTGGAGCAAAAAATTGAACCCCTGGTGAACAAGGCTTTTGATGCCATGCCAAACAGGGTTAAACAATTGTATGCGACCTGGGGCGGTTCTCCGTTTCTGGATAAAGACTACACCGTTTTTGGTTTTCTGGTGAAGGGTTATGATGTGCTGGAAGCCATCCAAAATACCCAAACCGCAGAAGGAGACAGGCCTGTAAAGGATGTGCGAATCCTCAAGACGCGGGTTATCAACTGATTCTACTTGATTTTTTGAAAAAGTGTTGTATATTTGCAACACTTTTCCTAAATTCAAACGGAAGGGGACAAGCCAAAAGCAGTCCCCTTTTTTATTGACATGGCAAATCTGGCAGATAAACTCACCGCACTGGTTAAGGAAGAAGCTCCGGCTTTCAACCTTTTCCTGGTTGCCCACACAGGCAGCCCGGCAGGGTTTTATAATTTTTATGTTGACAGCGAACTCCCCGTTACCATGACCATGCTGTCCGAATTTACCCGCCACATCTCTAAAATGATTGACGAAGGTGAATTTGGTGAACGTAAATTTACCTTTGAAATGTCTACCCCGGGTGCAGACAGGCCCCTCGCAGATTTTAGGCAATTGGGCAAACATTGCGGACGCGTCATGGAAGTGGAAACCAATGACGGAACTTCGTTTGAAGCCAAATTGCTCTCTGTTGCAGAACCCATGATGCAAATGGAAAAGATTGTTCCCCTGAAAGGGAAAAAACACGAACTGGTTCCTGTTGAAATAAACTGGAACGACATTAAAAAAGCGACAATAAAAATAACTTTCAACTGATATGAGCAAAGCGAAAACCAAAGAACTGGGCATGAGCTTGATTGACAGCTTCTCCGAATTCAAAGAGTTCAAGAACATCGACAGGGCAACCATGATGCGCGTGCTGGAAGATGTATTCCGCAGTATTCTCCGCAAAAAATATGGTCTTGAGGCCAATTTTGATATTATTATCAATATTGAAACAGGCGATATTGAAATGTATCACAACCGTTTGATCGTGGAGGAAGGCGAAGTAGAAGATCCTTACCTGCAAATAAGCCTGAGCGATGCACAGCAATTCGAACCTGACTATGCTGTTGGTGAAGATTGTATCCAACAGGTGTTCCTGGACGATTTCGGTCGCAGAAGCATCCTGAATGCCCGCCAAACCCTGATGAGCCGGATTATTGAACTTGAAAAAGACGAATTGTTCCGCAAATACAAGGACAAGCGTGGGGAAATCATGACCGGCGAAGTATACAACGTATGGAAACGCGAAATCATGGTTCTCGATGATGAAGGCAACGAGTTAATCCTGCCCAAAGAGCACATGATTCCCCGCGATATCTACAAAAAAGGCGATACCTTGAGGGCCGTTATCCACGATGTGAATATGGACAAAGGTGCACCAAGGATTATCCTTTCCCGCACCAGCCCGGAATTCCTGGAAAGGCTGTTTGAACTGGAAGTACCGGAAATCCTGGATGGCTTAATCACCATCAAAAAGATTGTTCGCGAACCCGGAGAACGCGCCAAAGTAGCCGTAGAAAGCTACGATGACCGTATCGATCCGGTAGGTGCTTGTGTAGGTGTTAAAGGTGCCCGTATTCATGGCATTGTCCGTGAATTGCGCAACGAAAACATCGACGTAATCAACTACACTACAAACTTGTCTCTGTTTATCCAGCGTGCCTTGCAGCCTGCAAAAATCAGCCGCATGGAATTGGATGACACCAACAAGAAAGCCGATGTGTTTTTGGAAGCCGATCAGGTTTCTTTGGCCATTGGCAAAGGCGGTCACAACATCAAACTGGCTGGCAAACTTGCCGGATACCAAATTGAGGTTTACCGCGTGAATATTGAAACTCAGGATGAGGATGATGTGGAACTGGACGAATTCTTGGACGAAATCGATCAGTGGATCATCGACGAATTCAAGAAAATTGGTTTGGATTCTGCCCGTGCCGTACTCAGAACCAGCAGCGAAGATTTAATTCGCCGCACAGAGCTGGAAGAGGAAACCATACAGCATGTGAAGCGGATTCTTCAGATTGAATTTGAAGACTAAAAATGCGATGATGCTTTTCATTCTATGAAAAATATCGTCGCCAGTAAGTTTGGAATGCGCATGGCAATGCCACGTTCCACAACCGATACAGCGATTTTTCCGAGGTAGTTCCGCCAACAAATTTACAGGCGGAACCTCCCCGGGGAAGTTCCGAATTGGCATTGCCGAGGATTAATTGTAAATTTGAAATCGAAACATGGCGGAATACCGTTTAGCTAAAGTAGCAAGTGAACTGAATCGCAGTTTTCAGGTGCTGGCCGATACCTTAAAAGGTAAAGGATTCAGTATTGACCCAAAACCTACTACCAAAATCTCAGAAGAGATGTACCTGCTGTTGGTGCAGGAATTTGCCGCTGATAAAAGCGCAAAAGAAGAAGCCAACAAACTCAAATCTGCCCGGGATGGAAAACCCGCTGCCCCTCCGGCAGCTAAAGTGGTAACAACAAAAAAGGAAGAACCTGCTGTTGTTGAACCCACACCCGCTCCTATCCCTGTTGTAGAAACACCCCCTGCTGCGCAGGAAGTGGTGGTTGAGCAAAAAATCGAAACCCGCAAAGAGGAAATCGTTGGTCCCAAAGTATTGGGCAAAATCGATGTTACCCCAAAGCCGAAAAAGACTGGGAAACCAGCTCCTGAAGCAGAAAAGGTAAAATCACCTGTAGAGGAAGTGCCTGCTGAAAAACCGGCTGAAGTAACTGCTCCTACCGTAGAAGCAGCACCTGCTGTTGAGGCGACAAAGGAAACAGTAAAAGAAACCGTGGTTGAAACCGCTGTTGAAGCCACTGTTGAAGCCGCCGAAGATGATGAGGTAAAAAAGGTTGAAACCAAATTTGAAAAACTAACTGGTCCTAAAGTATTAGGAAAGATAGATTTACCCAAAGACACCCCAACCGGCTCAAAAGGAATGGCTGACGAAGCCAGGGACGATTTGCGTGAAAAACGCAAGCGCAAACGCAAAAAAGTTGGTGGCGAAAAAGTGGCCGTTCAGGATAAAATTAAAGAGGAAGAACGCATTGCCAAAGAGCAGCCAAAAGCAACCGATCCAAAAGCGGAAATATCCCAGAAGGATGTTCGCAATAAGGTGAAAACCACCATGGGCAAACTGGGTGGGGCTGGCAAAAACCGTGGTTTGAAGCAAAAGCTGAAAACCCAGCGTAAAGAAGCCCGTGCATTTGAGCGCAATGAAACCAGGGAAAGGCTTGAGAAAGAAAGTAAGATTGTAAAAGTTACCGAATTCCTTACAGCCAATGACTTGGCAAGTTTGATGAACATCCCGGTAACCAAAGTTATCTCTACCTGTTTTGCAATCGGTATGATGGTGAGCATCAACCAGCGATTGGATGCTGAAACCATTCAGTTGGTAGCGGGTGACTTTGGATTTGAAGTAGAATTCGTGGATGCCGAAACACAGCTGGAGGCAGACGAAGTAGAACTGGATACCCCAGATTCCCTTCAGCACCGCCCACCGATTGTGACCGTAATGGGACACGTAGATCACGGTAAAACCTCTTTGCTGGATTATGTGCGCAAAGCCAACGTAATTGCAGGAGAAGCCGGCGGAATCACCCAGCACATTGGTGCTTATGAAGTAACCTTGCCGGATAGCCGCAAAATAACATTCCTCGATACTCCCGGTCACGAAGCCTTTACCGCTATGCGTGCCCGTGGTGCCAAGGTAACCGATATTGCCATTATCGTGATTGCTGCAGACGACAGTGTGATGCCCCAAACAAAAGAGGCTATTGCTCACGCCCAGGCTGCAGGAGTTCCG
>CANKVN010000068.1 GCA_947487055.1 Flavobacteriales bacterium | reverse complement strand
GCATCCAAATGGGTTTTTTCCTGTAATAATGACCTGTTGGTCCATGCTGATTCTATTAATTCCCTCGTATTTTGCATTCAATTATATTTGGTGGCAAATTTGCAACCATATTTGCGAAGTACAAAGATGCATTACCAAAAACGAATTCTATTTCTTGCAGTTTTCTGCTTTTTCCAGTGGAATACACAGGCCCAGGACAAAATGCTCAGCATTGAAGACTGCTTCAATCCCAAATTTCAACCCTCAGGATTGCGCGGGGTACAATGGTTGCCGGAAAGCCAAAAATTCACACAAAACAAGGGAAAAGCGATTGTGGCGGTAGACCCAACTACCCTGAAAGAGGATACAATCATTCAGTTAGAATCCCTGGCTATGATGGTTTCCGCTGAGGGAGGTTCCTTAAAAGCCCTACCTGCACTAACGTGGAAAAGCGAAACAGAATGCTGGTTTATCAATTCGGGCAAACTATTCACCTACAACATAATAGATAAAACCTTGGTTGTTAAGCGCAAATTTACTGACGCTTTCGATGCCATTGAAATTGCACCGAGCAACCTGAACATGGCGTTGGTAGACAAACATAATCTCACCATTGTTTCTGCCAGCGGAGCAAGACGAATAACCCAGGACGGTGGTAATGGTATTGTTTACGGCCAGGCGGTTCACCGCAATGAATTTGGCATAGAAAAGGGCCTTTTCTGGAGCAACGACGGCCAAAAACTGGCTTTTTACCGCATGGATGAGTCCAAAGTTTCCCAATATCCGCTCAGCGATATCAACACAAGGCCTGCCACCAACAATTATCTCCGCTACCCCATGGCAGGAGACAGCAGCCATACCGTTTCTGTAGGTGTTTACAATTGCCTAACGGAAGAAACCATTTACCTGAAAACAGAGGGTCCTTATGACCAGTATTTAACCAATATTGCCTGGAGCCCCAGTGGCCAATTTATTTACCTGGCATGGGTAAACAGAGAACAAAACCACATGCAAATCCAAAAATACCGGGTTACCGATGGCGGGTTGGAAAAAATGGTTTACGAAGAAAAGAACGACAAGTATGTGGAACCCGAACATCCGATTATTTTCATACCAAACCAGGAAAACCAATGGCTATGGATGAGCGAAAAATCAGGATTTAACCACCTGTATATGATGGGCGATAACCGCATTCCTTTGCAACTGACCAAAGGCAATTGGGCGGTTACCGATTTTCTGGGTTTTTCAAAAGATTTACAAGGCTTTTACTATGAAAGCACGCAGGAAAGCCCCTTACAAAGGCACGTGTATTTCATGAAATTCAAGGACCGCAATCCCAAACCCGTTAAAATCACCAAAGGAATCGGCACACATAAGGTCTTAATAAACACCTGGGCAGGCACCTATATAGATATTTTCACTTCAAGTGAGGTTCCGCGCAGGTACAGTGTTTACAAACTCGACGGCACTTTGATAAACCAAATTTTTGAGGGACCCAATCCCTTGTCCGGTTATCAAATTGGCAAAATCAGCATCGATCCTGTTATCCATAACAATACCGCTTTGTTCGGCCGCACTTTTTACCCTCCTGATTTTAATCCCAAAAAGAAATATCCATTGTTGGTTTACGTTTATGGCGGACCACATGCGCAAATGGTTACGGAAAGCTGGCTGGGAGGCGGACAACTCTGGATGGCCTACCTGGCCCAAAAAGGAATTATTGTTTACACTATAGACAACAGGGGAAGCGCTAACCGCGGATTTGACTTTGAGAGTGCTACACACCGCCAACTTGGCACACTTGAAATGCAGGATCAATTGTTTGCGCTCTCGCAGCTTGTAAATCAAGGTTTTATAGATACATCGCGCATGGCCATTCATGGCTGGAGCTTCGGTGGGTTTATGACAACCTCACTAATGACACGTTCACCTGGAACCTTCAAACTTGGCGTTGCCGGTGGACCTGTTATTGACTGGAAATACTACGAAATTATGTACACCGAAAGGTATATGGACAAACCACAAGAGAATCCGGAGGGTTACAAAAAAGCCAACCTGCTGAATTATGTGGACAAGCTGAGCGGCAAATTGTTGCTCATACATGGAATGGATGATGATGTGGTATTGCCTCAACATAGCTACATGTACCTGAAAGAAGCTGTTAGCAAGATGAATACGCAGGTGGATTTCTTCCTTTATCCAGGCCACAAACACAATGTTGTTGGACCAGACAGGGCCCACCTCTACAAGAAAATCACCAATTATATTCTGGAGAATTTATAATGCAGAATGTGGTAATTGTTGAATGCCCGCGAGATGCCATGCAAGGCATACGGCAGGTAATTCCAACCGAGACCAAGATTCAATACCTTAAACAACTGCTGCAATGCGGATTTGACACCCTGGATTGTGGCAGCTTTGTTAATCCATCTGCTGTTCCCCAAATGGCAGATACTGCGGCTGTCCTCACGGCCATTTCACCCGATGTAAAGGACACCAAACTGCTGATAATCGTGGCCAATGAACGCGGTGCAGCAAGGGCTATTGCTTTCCGTGCCGTGCATAGTTTGGGTTATCCCTTTAGTGTAAATGAAACTTTCCAGCGGCGCAATACCAATACCAGCAGAACGGACGCCTTTATCCGCTTGCGAAAAATCAATGAAATAGCCAAAGCCGGCGGCAAAGAACTGGTAGCCTATATCAGCATGGCTTTTGGCAATCCTTATGGCGACACCTATGAGCGCGAGGAAGTGTTGGAATGGGCTGGTAAAATGGTAAAAGAAGGCGTTAAAATCATCAGCCTGGCCGATACTGTTGGCAGCGCCAATCCGGACGATATTGCCTATTTGTTCAGTAAACTAATTGAACGACATCCCGGTGTCACTTTTGGTGCGCATTTTCATGCCATACCCGGAGCCTGGGATACGAAAGTAGAAGCTGCCTGGAATGCAGGTTGCAGGCGGTTTGATAGTGCCATTCTGGGATTTGGTGGCTGCCCATTTGCCCAGGATAGCCTTACAGGAAACATCCCTACAGAAGGTTTGGTGGCATGGATCAACCAAAGAATCTCATTATCCCTAAATCTCAAGGAGCTACAAACAGCTGTAGCCATGGCTCCGCATGCATATGGCAATTAAGGGTTAACTCCGGCGGAACGTGTTCAGTTTCTGCACAACCTCCATCAAACCATCACGGTAGTTTTTGCCTACGGGAATTTCCTTGCTTCCTACCCTAACGCTGTTGCTTTGCACCGTACTTATTTTATCTACTGCCACAATATAGCTGCGGTGAACCCTGATAAATCGATCAGCCGGCAATCCCTGTTCCATATTTTTCATGGTTTGCAGGGTTACGATTCTCTTTTCCTCGGAAATCCAGATTTTTACATAATCGGCAAACGCTTCTACAAACCAAATATCGGTGAAGGCTATTTTCAGCAGTTTGCCATCGCTTTTCACAAATACAGAACCTTCAGCCAGTTCACTTTTTTCCTTTATGGGCGCCAAACGCAACTCAAAATATTCTTCAATTCGCTTTACGGTTCTCAGCAAACGATCGGGAGAAATGGGTTTTAGCAAAAAATCGAGTGCCTCAATCTCAAACGCCTCAGCGGCATATTCCTGGTGGGCAGTGGTAAACACGACCACACACCCGTTTTTTTGGATCAACCTGGCAAAATCAACCCCACTAATTCCTGGCATGTTGATATCGGTAAAAACGACATGAACAGGATTGCTCCTTAGGTATTCCATGGCTTCTATGGCATTGCCAAACGTTCGCTCTACCTTCAAACCGGGATGATTTAGCAACAATGTCTGCATGACTTCCAAAGCCAGCGGCTCATCGTCTACGCATATACAACGCAATGATTCACTCATATTCAATTATTGATGGTTAATTTTACTCGATACTCTTCTTTTATCTCCTGAATGTCCAGTTGATAGTTGTCCGGATAGATAATATCCAGCCGCTTCCGCAGGTTTACCATACCAATACCTCCAGGCTCCCCTGTCGATTCCGGAAGTATTTCCGGCTTGGAATTGGCTATTTCGAATACCATACTGGCATCGGTTGCATACAAATCTATATAAACCCAACCATTGGAGATGGTGTTGAAAGCCCCGTGTTTGAAACTATTTTCTAAAAAAGTAAGGAAAAGCATGGGCTCTATTTGTTTTCCATCCATGTTGCCGTGAATGGTAAATTTCACCAAAACCCTCTCTCCCAGCCTTATTTTCTCCAAATCAATATAATCCCTCAAGTACTGGATTTCCTTGTTTAAAGGTACCCGGCCATCGCTGGTTTCATAAAGTACATAGCGGAGAATGTTACTTAACCTCAACACCACTTCGGGCGCCTGATCGCTTTTCTTCAAGGTTAATGCGTACAAATTGTTAAGGCTATTGAAGAGAAAATGAGGATTTATCTGCGATTTCAGAAATTTAAGCTCTGTTTCGGTATTTATTTGTTGCAACCTTCTCCTCGCCTGCTCCTCCTGATACCAGTTTTTCAGCAATTTCAGCACCATGCTCAGTACCACACTGAAAAGGATGGATAAGGCAATGAGGATGAAAAAATTCCAGGACCAAACCATATTTTTCAAATCCCGGTTATTGACAAGCTTATGAATAATTACCGAAATGGGAAAAGATGCCGCCGCAATGGTAAGCAGCAGCAACACGATATAGGTCGCGTATTGGCGTGAATAGAGGTAGCGGTTAACGAAAAAATAATTATTGACATAACTGACCCCTGCATGAAAAGTGAGGATGAGGGATGAAAACAGCATCCATTCTTTTAGGTTCCTGCCCAGTTGCAACGAAATTGCCACCAAAAAGACATAGAAAGCCCAAAAGAAAATATGGTATAACCGTGATTCGAGTATGAACCGGTATGCCAAGGTGAGGGTATTTCTTCCCGAAAGCAAACGTTTATTTTATTGACCGAAAACGAGTGTCAGAAGCCTAACGCCCCATTTTGCATAAACACCCGCATCTTTTACATTGGCGCCAAAGCGTGGCTTGGTCTCCAGGGTTTCTATCTCAGAATTCCCGGCAGCATGCTTGGAGAAATAGGTCTGCGCAGCCAAAAATCCCAATAGATTGAGCAATAAAAGCGCAATTATGATTTTCCATTTGGAGATCACTTTCATATACGGACCTTTAGGTTGTTCAAATATAGCCATTTTTGGACTTATTGGGCGCTTATTGTAAATGATAGACTCAAAAACCCGTCCAAAAGTTACAGGTTAAGGAAAAATTAATACGATATATATTGTTTGATGAGTGAATACTGCATGAATTTGCCCAACATTAATAAACTATCCGAAAGTCCTTTGGTGCCACTTTTAGCCGTGCAAGCGCCCGGTTGATTATGAAAGATAACAGATCCTTTAGGGTGAACAACCCCAAAACCACTGTTAAACACATAAAAAGCTGAGCTCGACGGATTATCAAAAAGCATATTTCTACCATGTGGGAAATAGGGTTTATCAATATTCAAAACAGACTGACATATTGTCTGACCAATATCGGTTTGGGAGACAACCTTATCTATTTTTTTACCCTGCAAGTCCTTGGATAATGCAGGGCCCCAAAAGACAATGGGAATATGGAAATGTCCCTGACGATCGAACTGAGTGCTGTCTAAACCCAAGTCCCTGCCGTGGTCGGCCACAAAAACAAAAAGGGTATTTTCGAACCAAGGTTTGGTTGCACATTTTTGCATGAACGTTCTTATACAGTTATCGGTATAGGCTATGCTGTTTAAAAAACCTCGGTTGGGGTCTTCCCTCAAGAAATAAGGACCTCCGGGAACATCATAGGGTTCGTGGCTGCTAAGTGAAAGGATGGTGTGAAAAAACGGCTTCTTTGCAGCATCGTTCATGCCCAAAAATTTCTCGAAAGCAATAGCATCATGAGCTCCCCATTTCGATGTTTTTTCATTTTCTGCAAACCCACCTTCATCAATCAGCTGCTCAAAACCGGCATTTCGCAAATATGCACGCATGTTGGCAAAACCCAGATCTCCGCCATAAATAAAACCTGTTTGGTAACCCTTTTGCCGAAAAGCATTTGCCAAAGAAGGCAATTTTGCCGCTTTATCCGGTTCATGTAATATACTTTGCCAGGGCTGCCCGGGCCATGCACCAATAATGGCTGCCAAACCTTTATCTGTTCTGTCTCCCGAGGCATAGGCCCTCGTAAAACCAAGCCCGGTTCTGTTGAGACTATCCAAAAATGGCATCGCATTTCCGTGCCCTGTCAAATATCCCGACGCGTAGGCGGTAAAGCTTTCCAAAATCACCAGACACACATTGGGTTTCTCGTTTGCACACAAGTTCTTCCCAGAGATCCCAGCCTCACCATGGTACCATTTTGTCAAAGCTTCGCCTTGCGCAGTATTTATTCCATAGCGGTATGCAGATGGATCAATTACCTCATTTTTATTGATAAGGTAATATAGAAAATTCCAGGAACTGTTAACTGCAGCGAGGTTAGCAGCTGGTTTCAGGGAAAACACAGCCACACTTTGGTTAATTGGGATGGTTCCCAGTCCTCCCCTGGAACCAATGCCAAACGCTGCAATTCCCAGCAATGACAGAATGCCTAAAACCAGGTGGTTTTTTACCCCTATGGCTACTTTTTGCATTTTACGGGCATGTTTAATTAAAAACCAGCCAAACCCAAATGTGCAGATTATCCACCAGAAAGCAATTCCAGTCCATCCGGCTTCAGAACTGGAAGCCATGGCCTCTGTGGGGCTGTGCAGGTATTGCAGCGCTTGCCGGTTAAACTTCGCTCCCCAGACAGCAAACATTTCTGCATCTGCTAGGTGAATAACTACGGTTAATTGCATCATTAGCAGGGCAATAAGGATATAAATCCTTCTCACCCATTGGGGGGAAACCATGTTGGCTACCCAGTATAGCAAGCAAGCAAACAGGGCTAAGTAGGAAGAAAAGGCAAAATCCAGCGGGAAGCCATGGTAATAAACCTGCAGGATTTCGTTGAAAGTAAGCTGATTTATAACGTTTTTATGCCATATAAAAAGAAACCGGCCCATCCATTGCAGCAAAATCGACCAAAGTAAGGCAAAGGCGATAAATGAAAAAAACCCGAACACTGCCGGGCTTTTTCTTATGCTATTGATGGGGTTTAATTTCAATGAATTTTCACAATCCTGGTGGCGCTATTCAACCCTGTAGCGGAAGCATACTTAATCACGTACACGCCATCCGTAAGGTCAGAAATGTCCAAGGTATTTCCGGTTATCAGGCGGTTAACAACCTTCCCATCTGCACCCACAATGGACACGGTTTCATTTTTCAGAAACGCAGGCAGGAAAATCAAGCCTTGGGTAGGATTGGGATAAACATTAAAATGAACAGCAGGTTTATCAAACAGACCACTGGCAGCCACAATGATATAACCTGTTTTGGTTAAACTACCGTTTCCATTGCTATTGGTGGCGGTTAATTTCACGGTATAAACTCCATTTGCAGCGAATTTCACCTTGGGGAACTGGCTGGTAGAGTCTGTCCCTCCCACATAGGTCAATTTTCTGGGGGTAATAACCCAATCCCATTTGTTGGGCGTGTTTGCAGACATATCAATCAGTTTGGCGGTATCTGCAAGCAACAGGTTGGTTTTGATGGCAACAAAATTAACATCCGGTTTTGCCGATGAATTGGTACTGACGTTGATATAGTTTGTTCTGGTAAGCGGAACACTACCGGATGCATTGATTGCAGTGAGTGTAACCGAATAAGATCCTGTTGCATTGAAGGTTACATATAAAGCAGTATCGGTTAATTTGCCTCCTCCCTGAATGGTGTAGGACGATGGTGTAATGTTCCATAAAACCGAATTAAAGAAAACACTTTTGTTTGTCAGCTTCACCGTTTGGCCAACTGTGGGCATGGTATTGTTGCAGGTAAAATTGGGAATAGCAGCCTGTATGATAGGAATTCTGCGAACAACATTATTTTCACGGTCGCATATGTAAATGCTCTTATCCTTGCTGCGGTAGCACATCAATCCCAATTCACCAAACCTGGCGCTGCTGTCGTTCCCATCTACAAAATCAGACACCCCGGGCTTTCCGGCATATAGGCGCAGTTTTGTACCGTCCCAAACCTTGATGGCATAATCATCTGCTATGAAAATTAACCCATCAACTGAAACCACGTCTGAAGGCGAAACAAGGCCGCCGACAACGGTAGTAACCTGGGCTGTTGTTAGGTTTATTCTGCGAATTTTACCATTGTTTCGGTCTGCAACCAATAGGTTGGTGGTACCTTCAAGGCAAATGCCTGCGGGTGCGTAAAACCTTGCATTTCCGCCAACTCCATCTGCAAATCCGGTTGATAAGCCTTTACCTGCATAGGTGGAAACAGTATTGCCGGATATTTTGCGGATACAATCATTCCCGTAATCTGCCACATAGGCTGTGCCATCGCTGGTGATGACCATATCTTCCGGACTGCTGAAATAGGCAGCATTTTTAGCACCATCCAGAAAATCTCCCAAAAAAGTGTATTTGCCGGCATAGGCATTGTCATCATCCGGATTGCTTTTGCTCAAACCATCCCAAAGAGAGGGGTTGGATGAATTAACAAAACCGGTACCTGAGCGAATTTGGCCGTTGTCGGTATCGCAGATATAAACTGAATTTGTTTTGGGGTTTATGAAAATACCGCGGGGGTTGTTAAAATTGGATTGTGTACCAGTTGCCCTGTACCTTCCGATAGCTCCTGGCTCTGTGGGATCAAGGGTATAACCTCCCCTTTGCCTGCTGGTGGCTCCATCCAGAATTATAACATTGTGCTGGTCGGTAAGCCAAATATAACCGGCGGTATCGACACAAATGCCGTAGGGATTGCTGTAATAATCATCTAGCAATGGATTGTTGGCCGTTCCAATGAATTTCCCAGAGCCGATGTATTGTTTTCCGGCGTAGGTAGAAACGGTTTGGGATTGACCCAGGGAGCAAGCACCCAAAAGCAAACCCAATAGTATGGTATTTTTCATGCGCATGAGTAATTTTTATTCGAATTTAGTCAATTCTTTTGTGATATTATCTTCTATTTCAGGTAAAATATTGTCATAATTTCTTGGAACGAGGGGTTTTCCGGTCATAACCTCAAACAATTCCAGGTATCTGTTGGTGATTGAGGCTACAAACGAATCCGGCATTTCCGGTATGCTTTGGCCATGTAATCCCTGAAAACCGTTTTCCATGAGCCATTCTCTCACAAACTCCTTACTAAGCTGCCGCTGTGGCTTTCCTGCTTTCTGCAATTCGGCGTACGTATCCGCATAAAAAAACCGGCTACTGTCTGGCGTATGCACTTCGTCAATCAGGTAAATGTTGTTATCGTGCAGGCCAAATTCGTACTTGGTATCTACGAGAATAAGTCCTTTGGAAGCGGCAAAGTCGGTACCCTGCTGAAACAGTTTGAACGAAATATCGGTTAGGTTATCAAGCTGTTTTTTGCTCAGCAATTTGCGTTCTAAAATCTCGGCGGCGGAAATATCTTCATCGTGGCCACTAACCGCCTTGGTGGCAGGGGTGAGAATTGGCTGGGGCAGTTTATCATTCTCCAACAATCCTTCCGGCAATACATTTCCGCATAGCATGCGGCCTCCATCGCGGTAAACGCGCCAGGCATGCCCGGTCAGGTAATTGCGGACCACAAACTCAATGGCGATAGCATTGCAGCGTTTACCAATAGTAACTTGCGGATCGGGTGTGCTCAACTTCCAGTTTGGGACAATATCGCGGGTCATTTCCAAAAACATGGATGCAATCTGGGTGAGCACCTGCCCTTTGTGTGGAATGCTTTTGGGAAGCACATGGTCAAAGGCTGAAATCCTGTCTGTTGCAACCACCACAAGCAAATCTTCGCCAATGGTGTACACATCCCTCACCTTGCCCCTGTAGAAAGCGGTTTGGTTCTTAAAAAAATAATTTGTAGAGGTCAGTGCTTTAAAACTCATGATAACGTTGGCTTAATGCAAATATAGAACGGCAATGTTTTAATCATGAAAACGAGATATCCTCATTTTCCTGACTTTTATCGTAGGCGCCTATTATTTCCTTCACAAGGCGGTGACGAACCACGTCATCGGCGTTCAGGTGAACGAATCCAATACCATCAATTTTATTGAGAATTTTAATGGCACGGAACAATCCGCTTTGTTGTTTTTTGGGTAGATCAATTTGCGTCAAATCCCCGGTAATAATCATTTTGGCGCTTGGACCCAGGCGGGTTAAAAACATCTTCAATTGTGGATCTGTGGTGTTTTGTGCTTCGTCCAGAATAACAAAACAATTATCGAGTGTGCGCCCCCTCATAAATGCCAACGGAGCAATTTCCACGGTGCGGGTTTCGATCATGCTTTTGAGTTTATCCACAGGAATCATGTCTTCCAAAGCATCATACAATGGCCTTAAGTATGGATCAATTTTCTCCTTTAAGTCTCCGGGCAGAAATCCCAGGTTCTCTCCCGCTTCAACAGCAGGCCTTGTCAGGATGATGCGCCTTATTTCACGTTCCTTCAGCGCAAGCACCGCAATGGCAACAGCAGTATAGGTTTTACCGGTACCGGCAGGCCCCAGTGCAAACAGGATATCGTTTTTCCGGGATGATGTAACCATGGCATGCTGATTGGCTGTTCGGGCTTTAATCTTCTGCCCACGGGTGCCTATGAGCATGGTGTCTGCATCGGTTGCTACATCTTTAACATCTTGAACCACATTACCGAATACTTCATTCATGGTTTGCGCATTCAATTCACCTTTTTTCAGGTAAATCTTTTCCAGCAATTCCATCTTTTTGGCAAATTGCTCCAACTCTGACTCCTCTCCCAGCACTTTTACTTCATCACCACGCGCTATGAACTGCAACTTGGGAAATTTAGATTTAATAATATCCAGGTTGGCATTGTTAACGCCATAAAAAATTTGTGGATTGATAATCTCCAGGGTATAAACTCTTTCGGTCAATTTATTAGTTTTTACTTTTCTTTGCAACAAATATATTGCATTGCGCTCTTGACTAACCCACAGCTCATCCACGTTTTTGCCGATTATGGCGCTGAAGCACCCGAAACCACCGTTTCGAAGGCGTTGCTTCAGGGTCATTTTCCCGGTTCTGCGCAAATTTTTAGCCAGCCGGGACTACAACGCGGGCACGTGACCACTGCAGCTATATTTTTACAAATGGTGCTTCCTTCGTTTAACCAAGGCACCATACATCTTTGCGACATCAGCCACAACAAGCTCAGCCCGAAAGCACCGGCCCCTTATCTGGCAGCAGTTTCCAACAACCAGTGGTTTATGGCGCCCGACAATGGTTTTTTACCTTTGGTTCTTCAAGATCAGGAAGTCACTTTTTACAGCCTGCCCACTTTCATGGGAATTCGTCAGGTGATTAAAGACATATACATTCCATCGCTGCAAACGTTGATAGCCGACAATTTCACCCCAAGGTTTGCAGAAAAAGAAAATCCCATCAAATCCGTGCTGTTTAACCCATCTTATCAAAACAATTTTTTGAGGCTCGTGGTGGTTTACAATGATGCACAAGGAAATGCTATTTTTAATTTGAAGCGGGATGAATTTGAGCGAATGAGAAATGGCAGAAGGATTCGGATTTCCGTAAGTTCCTACAGGCTGGAGATAGACCGAATGAGTGAATCCGTATTTGAGGTTGAACAGGGCTATTCCGCTGCGGTATTCGGGTTGGGCGATTTTTTACAAATCAGCATGAATGCAGGCTCTGCCAAACAATACTACGGGCTTGTTGAAGGCGCCGTCATTATGCTGGAATTTATTGATTAAAACCATGATTATTCGCATCGTTAAAATGGAATTCACAACGGAAACAGCACCCTTGTTTCTGGAAGTATTTCATGCATCGGCAGAACAAATCCGAAGCTTTCCCGGAAATCAGGGATTACAATTACTTAGAGAAACGGGCGATTCTCCCATATTTTTCACCTACAGTTACTGGGAAAATGAAGAAGCACTTGAAGCCTATCGGCATTCTTCACTATTTGAAAGTACCTGGGCCAAAACAAAAATACTTTTCGGAGGCAAACCACAGGCCTGGTCTACACAGGCCATTTGGACCAATCTGCAGGATTAATCCAGCCATTTTCCGGGATTTAAAATCCCCTTTGGATCGAATGCCGCTTTTATCCCACGCATCAATTCAAAATGGGTAGGCGTAAAAACCACGTCGAGATAGGCTTTCTGCACCAACCCGATTCCATGTTCGCCGCTAATGGTGCCACCCAGGCTCTTACAAACCTCAAATATCTCACGGATGGCTTTGGGCACTTCGCTGTCCCAGTAATCCTCGGGTAAGTCCTTTTTCAAAATATTCACGTGCAGGTTACCATCGCCTGCATGGCCATAGCAAACCGTTTCAATCCCATAACGAACGCCAATTTCCTTTACGGCTGTTAACAAAGCAGGCAGGGTGGCACGCGGAACTACGGTATCTTCCTCTTTGTAGACAGAAGCACTTTTTACAGTTTCACCTATAGACCTGCGCACCTTCCACCACTGTTCTTTCAGCACGCTGCTTTCTGCCAGCAATACATCCAAAGCCCCGCATTTTTCCAGTACCGGAAAAAGTTGTTCTGCTTGCTCCATAAGCCTGTCAGGGGTTTCTCCATCCAATTCCAGCAACATGTAAAACCTTGCATTTTCATTCAATGGAAATGGGGTTTGTGTTACGGCAACGCTGATTTCCACACCATTGGTTTCCATCAGCTCCAGTGCCGATGGGGTTATTCCGGTCATCAACACTTCATTAACAGCAGCTGCAGCATCCGTTGCGCTGGAGAACGGCAGCAAAAGCAACAAA
>CANKVN010000067.1 GCA_947487055.1 Flavobacteriales bacterium | reverse complement strand
GGAGTGGTTTGGCACCTCGATGTCGGCTCGTCACATCCTGGGGCTGGAGAAGGTCCCAAGGGTTGGGCTGTTCGCCCATTAAAGTGGCACGCGAGCTGGGTTCAGAACGTCGTGAGACAGTTCGGTCCCTATCTGTTGTGGGCGTTGGAAAATTGAGAGGATCTGATTTTAGTACGAGAGGACCGAATCGGACGCACCTCTGGTGTATCTGTTGTGGCGCCAGCTGCATCGCAGAGTAGCTACGTGCGGAATAGATAAGCGCTGAAAGCATCTAAGCGCGAAACTAGCCTCAAGATGAGTTTTCCTTTAAGGGTCGTGGAAGACTACCACGTTGATAGGCTATAGGTGTAAAGACAGTAATGTCATAGCCAAGTAGTACTAATTACCCGTAAGCTTACCAATTTTTTAAATAATAAAATGAATATATACTTTGCTTATTTCCAACATTTGTCATTGATCATATAAGTTCTTATGGTGACTATGGCGCAGGTGTCCACCTCTTCCCATCCCGAACAGAGAAGTTAAGCCCTGCAGCGCAGATGATACTAGGGTAACACCTGGGAAAGTATGTCGTCGCCGATTTTTTTAAAAGACCCCGCTTTGCGGGGTTTTTTTTTGCCCAAATTTTCCTAGCTGTTTTTATAGTCTTTACTTCTATTGTTGTTATTTGATTTTTAAGAAGATAAGTAAATAAAATAGCTGTTGACACAATGATTACGATGCTATTCCCAATAGCTAAACCACACAAGTAAAAAATTAAAAGGATAAATGGAATAAAATGCAGTTCTTTTTATTCGGCAAACCAACTTTATCTCTTAAGAAAATATGTTGTTATTTACAAAAGCTTGGTTATTTCCAAGTTTTTTTGGCCTCATTCCAATACAAATCCATTTCAGACAAATCCATATCTGAAAGGTTTTTACCTATTTCCTTGGCCTTTTCTTCTATATATTCAAACCGGTTCTTAAACTTTAAATTCGTTAGTTCCAAAGCATCATCCGGATTAATGCCGCTTTTACGGGCATAATTAATCAATGCAAACAATAAGTCGCCAAATTCCTTATTCTTTTCCTCCGGATTTTCTGCAGTTTCAAATTCATTAAGTTCTTCTTTAACTTTTAAAAAAGCTTCCGCAGCTGTATTCCAATCAAAACCTACACTGGATACTTTTTCCTGCATTCTGTAAGCCTTTACCATAGATGGCATGCTTTTGGGTAATCCTTGTAACACACTTTTACGCTCATTACCCTTTTCACCCAATTTGATTTGTTCCCAGTTTGTTTTTACTGTTTGTGAATCTTCAGCTTTTACATCCCCGTAGATGTGGGGATGCCTCCTGATGAGTTTATTGCAAAGTTCATCAATAACATTACCAGTATTGAACATTTTTTGTTCATCGGCTATTTTACTGTAAAATATTATGTGCAACAGTAAGTCACCGAGTTCTTTCTTTACTTCCTGGTTGTTTTTCGCCAAAATAGCATCGCTAAGTTCATATACTTCTTCAATACTTAAATGCCGAATACTTTCCCAGGTTTGTTCTCTATCCCAAGGACATCCCACACGCAATTCGTCCATGATAGTTAATAGCCTGTCAAACTGGTTTAGTATTTCTTTGCGATTCATAAGGCAAAGGTAAGCCTAAGTGTCACACTCAATCCCAACGGGATATTGTTTGTATTATCGCCAAATCTAAAAGGGTAATGGCTGTTAATGCTTCCACAATCGGCACTGCACGGGGCAATACACAAGGATCATGGCGACCTGTGGCATTTAATTGTGTTTCCTTCCCGTTGTCATCTACCGTTAGCTGTGAAGAGCCTATGGTTGATGTAGGTTTAAAAACAACTTGAAATACAATCGGCATACCATTTGAAATACCGCCCTGTATGCCTCCGGAATGGTTTGTAGATGTTTTAATGATTCCGTTCTCACTGATAAATGCATCATTGAGTTCAGAACCTTTATATTCTGCCGAGTAGAAGCCTGTACCAAAAGAAACACCCTTGACAGCATTTAAATTCAACATGGCTTCTCCCAGTCTTGCTTGAAGTTTTTGGAAAACAGGTTCGCCAATACCAGCAGGACAACCGTTAACAATGCAGGTAATAACCCCTCCCAAAGAATCTCCGGCTTCTTTGGCGGCTATGATTGCCTCTTCCATTAATCTTGCAGCATTGATATCATGGCAACGTACAGGGCTTAAATCGACCTCCTGGCGGTTTTTTGGATAGCTAAAACCTGCTTTTACCTTATGAACCTGGCTAACCCAAGCAATAATGGAAATATCGGGATAGCGTTGTTTTAGTCCCTGTTCTGCGATAGAGCCTGCTGCCACCCAGGCTGCGGTAATCCTGGCGCTGCTTCTGCCGCCACCACGGGGATCCCGAAATCCATATTTGGTGTCATAAGTAAAATCTGCATGACCTGGCCTGTACACATTACTTAGGTTCTCGTAATCTTCCGGTTTTTGATCTTTGTTTGGAATCCAAATGCATACGGGACTTCCCAGCGTCTTATTGCCGTAAATACCTGACAATATATCAAAATCGTCGGTCTCGTTGCGTGTTGTACTTATATGGCTTTGGCCTGGTCTTCTGCGGTTAAGTTGAAGCTTTATTGCCTTGAGGTCTATGTTAATTCCAGCAGGTACACCGTCAATTACAGCACCAATGCCGGGTCCATGGCTTTCACCAAAACTGGTTACGGTAAATAAATTTCCTATTCGGTTCGTTGCCATGGTTTACAAAGTTAATATTCTACGTTAAACCACTGTGACCATTCCTGCCAGAAGTTGGGAAAAGATTTGCTTACACATTCAGGATGGTCTATGTGCAACCTGTGCCTAAGACCAAAAATTGCCATTCCCATGGCAATGCGGTGGTCTTTAAATGTTATAATATTTAATTCTTCCGTTATGGTTTTTTGCTTGTTGTAAAGCAAGGTAATGCCGTCTTCATTCTGCTGAAATTGTATGCCCAAGGAACCTAAGTTTTCTTCCATTGCATTAATTCTGTTGCTTTCCTTGTGTTTGAGGTTTTGAATCCCCAAAAAGGATGCTTCAATACCCAGGAAAGCACATGTTGAAATCAGAGCAGGTGCACAATCAGGATGGTTGATAAGGTTATAGGTGATGGCTTTGGGTGGTTGTCCTTCATTACTGATTTGAATCCCATCAATGTCTGGATAGGTTTTAACACCCAAGGAAGCGTAAAAGGCTGAAAGTTGGCGGTCTCCTTGTGCACTGTTAAGCGACAAGCCTGGTATTTTAATACGAATACCGGGAATACATGCAGCCAGCGAATAAAAAAATGCGGCTGACGACCAATCTGCTTCTATGAGGAGTTTTTTGGTTGGCGTGTAGCTTCCTTCATCTATCTGTATTTCATGCTGGTTGATTTCTGTGTGAATACCAAATTGTTGCATCACAGATGCTGTCATTTCCAAATATGGCAGAGAGGCCGCATTGTTGCCTATTGATAGGTGTTTTGTTCCAAAATATTTAGGCGCTACGAGCATCATTGCAGAAACATGCTGACTACTGCTATCAGCTTCTAATTGTAATTTCGGGAAACGCTGTATTCCTTTGATAAGTGAAATGCCATGTTCGTGTACATTGATTTCTGCACCACATGCTGTGAGAGCATCTATTAGGGGCTGGTGCGGCCGTGATAGCAGTATGTTACTACCCGTGATGGTGCAGGGCTCATTAACTGCGGCTTTATAGGCCAGAAAAAAACGAAGCGGAGTGGCCCCATCGCCCATGTTGTATTGTGGTTGATTGGGATTTAATAATGCTTCTTTGAGGTATTGTGTGTCGTCGGAGTCGGATAAACCATCAAGTTCACTGATGGGAGTTCCTGACAGGGCACAGCAAATTAATGCCCTGTGTGAAATGCTTTTGGAGCCGGGGAGGTTAATCTTACCTGATAAAGCAACCGGCTGTTTGCTATATAACTTCATGGATGTAGGCTTTCCATGCCAAAGTGAAGGTATCGTCGGGGATTTCAACCAGTGTTAATGGCTTGCCTGGCTCTTCTACCAAACTACAGGTGATTTTACCCAAGCTGCTTTTTTTGTCTTTGCCTGCAAATTGGTTTAATACCTCGATATCTGTATCTGAATAAGTTACTTTCTCAAATTCATGCTGGATAGCTGTTTTAAGGAGGCCAAGCATACTTTGGGAAACCTTTCCCATTTGTGCACCTGCATAGGATTCAATCCACATACCTGCGGCAACGGCCCTCCCATGTGGTAAGATTTCATTGTTAACAAGGTAGAGAGACTCTAGTGCATGGGCGGCAGTATGTCCGAAATTCAACTGCGCTCGAATATTATTCTCCGTAAAATCTGTGGAGATTATGGCTTGCTTAAAGTTTGCATTGGCCTGTATACAGCTGGTCCAGAAATTAGTATCAGTGCTATCTGGAAATGGTTGTCGGCAGTAGTTGAATAATTCTCCATCTGCCAGAAACCCGTGTTTTATAATTTCTGCAAGACCATTTCTGAATTCTGAAGGAGATAGGGTTTGCAAAAATTGTGGGTTTATGAAAATAGCCTTAGGCAGTTGAAATGTTCCAATATAGTTTTTCAGTCCATCGAGATTGATGCCGGTTTTGCCACCGATAGCTGCATCCACCATGGCCAGTAGGGTGGTTGGGATATAAATGCAATCAATTCCTCTTTGGTATGTGGATGCCACGAAGCCGCCAATATCGGAAACGGAACCTCCACCGAGGCAGATTAGCAATGACTTTCGGCTTGCTCCACTGTTAGCCAAGGTTTGCCAGATGAAATTACATTGCAGCAGGTTTTTGTGCTGCTCACCGGCTGGTATTACAATAGGAACAAAGGGTGATGATAAATGTATTGCAGGAAGGCAATGTTTGTAGGTATGGGAGTCGCAGAGCAGGAAAACCTTATCCGGATGATGTTCCGCTATAAATTGATCCAGTGAAAGGGTTACTGATTCGGAACAGATAATCACGATTTTATTTTTTCGTAGCGGTTGCTATTTTGGCTATCGAGTTTACGCAACAGTTCCAGAATGTTGTTTTTTTCGGGTACCGTGGCTGCCTTGTATATCTCAATAAGTTCCGACCATTTGGTAGAAAAGAAAACCCTCGTTAATAAATTATTGGGACTAATGCTGTTCAATTCTTCCAAACCTATTAAGGCAGAAGTTACAGCAGCTCTTGCATTATCCGGGTTTTCAGACATTAAGTCCAATCCTTTGCGGTGGTAATTATAGGTAAGTTTACGAACAGCCAAAAACCGAACATTGTTTGAACCCTCGGCAAGGTTGAATCTGTTTCTCTGGCCTTTGCCATCACCTTGGTTCCAGCCTGGCTTGCCCTGCATAAGGCTGGCAATGTTCTGGGCTTTCTGGAAATAGGTGCTTCCACCCAATTCGCCAAAGCTGTCATAATCATATCCCAGGGCCAGATTGATGTAAAATGCAACCAAACTGGTAAGGTCATTCACATTTTGGTTTTCCTGAAAATCAAGGGGTTCGAATTCGCGATAGGCAAAGGCCACATCTTCATCGTTGAAAGAGAAAACGGTGGTTTTATAACCACTGCCATATACAGGACGGGTGCTTTGAACCTGTAGTGTAGCCACAAATTCGGACGAACTGGATATTTTCTTCACCTCAAAAAAGAGGGACATTTCTATTTTTTCCCTTGCGTCAAAAGCATCATCGGTCCATTTACGGGTATTGATGAATTGTTGAATCGCATTTTGAAGCGTTAGCAGCAATTGCTTATTGGTGAGTTGCAGGCTGGGCGCGATAACCTGAACGGTTGCCTTTATTTCTTGGGCATTAGCTGTATTAAAGACTGCCGAAAACAACAACAATATCCAAATGAGGCGCTTCATGAATTTGCAAAGGTATTTGAAAAATGCAAGCGGATAGCTTCGTTTACGATTTCTGAGGCCACTGCAGTTTTGGACATCAGGGGCAATGCATTCACATCTCCGTTTTTATAAATAATGGTTACCTTGTTTGTGTCATGGGCAAAGCCTGCACCTTCATCTGCGAGGGAGTTTAGCACAATGGCATCCAGGTTTTTGCGCTGAAGTTTTTCGGAGGCAAACTGCATTTCGTTTTGGCTTTCCAGGGCGAAACCAATTAACGTTTGACCCGCGGGTTTTATTGCACCCAGTTCATTAAGGATATCAGGGTTTTTTACCAGGTTGAGGGTAAGCATATCCTGTTTCTTTATTTTTTGGGATTCTGTGATTTCCGGGCGGTAATCTGCAACAGCTGCAGCCATGACCACAATATCCGCATTTTTTGCGGCGATTAAACATGCATCGTGCATTTGCTGAGCACTTTGCACCGATATTCGGTGGACATGTTTTGGTGCTTCAATGCTAACCGGCCCGCTGATTAGGGTGACATTAGCGCCTTGTTTGGCAAAGGAATCGGCAATGGCATAGCCCATTTTACCAGATGAATAATTGCCGATAAACCTAACGGGGTCGAGGTTTTCATAGGTTGGTCCTGCGGTAACCATTACGTTTTTCCCTTTAAGGGGCAAAACCGGATTCAATTGCTTTATTATTACATCGAAGAGGGTTTCGGGTTCCGGCATTCTGCCTTGTCCGGAGAGTCCGCTTGCCAAAGGACCATCTTCAGCCGGAATTACAACCACACCATGCTTTTCCAGTAGTTTGATGTTTTGGTGAACCGTTTCATGCTGATACATATCCAGATCCATTGCCGGAGCGACCATCACTGGACACCGGGCAGAAAAGTAGGTGGTGAGCAAGGCATTGTCGGCGATGCCGGTTGCCATTTTTGCCAGTGTGGTAGCGGTTGCCGGAGCAATCAACATCAAATCGGCCCACAAACCCATTTCTACATGGTTGTTCCAGTTGCCTGAAGCATCAAAAAATTCGGTAATAACAGGATTCTCCGAGACCACAGCGAGGGTTTCGGCGGTTACAAACTGCCGTGCAGAGGGTGTCATGATGACTTTCACCTCCAAGCCTGCTTTTTTTAGCAAGCGCACCAGCATAGGCATTTTGTAGGCGGCTATGCCACCAGAAATGCCCAAGAGGATTTTGCCCGTTTTACTTGCCTGTGTTGGCATCGGGTTGGCGCCAGTAGGTTTTTCCTTCGGCGAATTCCTGTGTTGCCATCAGGGTTGGCTTTGGCATGCGCTCATACATCAGGGAAATTTCAATTTGCTCACGATTTTCCTGGATTTCTTCCAGGTTATCGGTATCGTTTACAAAAGGCTCCAAGCGGTTGCGCAATTCCTCTTTTTGCTTTTCAGCAATTTGATTGGCACGTTTGGAAATGATTACAGCAGATAGGTAGATGTTTTCTGTTTCTGCTTCAAAATTCCTCAGGTCGCGGGTTTCCGCATTGCGTGATATAGGCTGGGTCATATTAATGTTTTTAATTTTTTAATGGCTTCTTCTGCTTTGGCATTGAGGCTTGCAGCTTCTTCGGCGTGCGCTCCTTTATTGCCATTGCTGTATACGTAATCCTTGAAATATTCCTGAACTTCTTTCAAACGTTCAATTCTTTTTTTCTCTACACTATTGATGGCATAGTTGAATTGTGCTTTGATGATAAGAAATTCTACTTCTTCTTTTTGTTCCAGATCAGGAAATAATTTGAGTGTATTTTTTCCGGCATAGACGGCAGCACGAAATTCACCCATCTGGAAATATTGTTTTACATGATCGTATTCCTTCTCCTGCAATTTTTTGCGGAGATCATCAATGTGGCTGTTGCAACGCTGGGCGTATTCACTTTCGGGATAATAATTGATGAACGTTTGCAAGCCGCCGATGGTTTTGATGGTTTCGCTCTGGTCTAGCTCATGGCTTCCGATATTGAGATAATCGCAGTAAACGGCCATGTACGCGCATTCAATGCTTTTCTTTCCGGTGGTGAAATTTTCTGTGTAGTCCTTGAAAAACATGCTTGCATACTCATAGTCAGCCAAGCCATAATGGCTGTAGGCTGTGTAGAAATATACCTGTTCAAGGCTGTCGGTCGCCCTTCCGTAAATGTCGCGCAGCTGCTCAAAAAGGGGCAGGGCTCTGGCAAAATCTTTTTTCAGGTAGAGTTGCACCGCTTTGTTGTACTTCAATGATGCGTTTTTGGACTTGAAAATCTTCCCATAATCGCTGCACGAGTGGAGCAATACAGCGGCTAGGATTACAATTAATGTGCGCAACATTTGAACCTGCAAATTTACGTTAGTTTGGTTGATAAAACAAGTGAGTAAAAGTGAGGTTAATACTAAAATGAATGATGTTAAGTTACAGTTTCGGAAATATTGTCAAATTCTCATTAACTCTTGAAAACTTGTGCATAGCAATTGTGGTTTGTCCATCATTTTTGCAATGTGGGAAATCAGGTAACAATTTCAGATGTACAGCAGTTGAAGTCGATGGCTACTCAAGTGCGCAGAGACGTTCTCCGTCAGGTATACAATGTGCAGAGCGGTCACCCTGGTGGTTCGCTAGGCCTGGCTGATTATTTCACAGCCTTGTTCTTTCATTTCATGAAATACGATTCGGCGAATTTTACCATGGAAGCCCACGATGAGGATGTTTTCTTCCTGAGCAATGGTCATGTGTCGCCGGTTTATTACAGCGTTTTGGCGCGTGCCGGATTTTTTCCTGTTTCAGAGCTCAGTACTTTCCGATTGCTCAATACACGCCTGCAGGGGCATCCAGCAACCCACGAAGGTTTGCCGGGGATTCGTGTTGCAACGGGTAGTCTTGGACAAGGTCTAAGTGTTGCCGCCGGTGTTGCATTGGCCAAGAAGCTGGATAATGACAACCGCATGGTTTATGTTGTTACCGGTGATGGAGAATTGCAAGAAGGACAAATTTGGGAAGCGGTGATGTATGCTTCACACAATAAACTGGACAATATGCTTGTGGCTGTTGACTTTAACGGGCAACAAATAGATGGCTCTACCCTTGATATTATGGGCTTTAGCGAACTTGGCAGCAAGTTTGCAGCATTCGGTTGGGAAGTTGTTCACATGGACGGCAACAATATGGAAGAAATCTTGCGTGTGGTACCTGAGGCCCAGGCCAAAATGGGTAAAGGTAAACCTGTGGTTATCATCATGAAAACCGAAATGGGACAAGGCGTAGATTTCATGATGGGAACCCATGCATGGCATGGAAAAGCCCCGAATGCCGAGCAATTTGAAAATGCCATGGCTCAGCTCCCCGCTACAGAACTGGGAGATTTCTAAATGAAAAAAATCAATATTCTGCCCCTGATGCTGCTGGCCTTTATGGCTCAGTGTGCCTTTGGGCAGATACAAAATGCCTTTCCGGGCAAGAAAACGCGTATCCTGTTTTTGCTGGATGGAAGCGGTTCCATGGTTGCCGAAATGGGGAAAACAAACCGCTGGGCGGTAAGCGTTACCCTTATCAGCCGCATGGTAGATAGTTTGCGGGCGGTAGAAAACTGCGAAGTTGGTTTACGGGTTTTTGGGCATGGAAAACCTATTACGATGCGGGATTGCTACGATACCAAGCTAGTAGTGCCATTTGCTCCCAATAACCATAAGCAGTTTGTCAGTCAACTCAGGCAGGTGAAACCGCTGGGTTTTACCTCCATTACCCAAAGTTTATTGGCTACAGCCAAAGATTTCCCGGCAGATAAGCAGTCAAGAAATATCATCATCCTAATAACCGATGGTATTGAGGAATGTCCCGGAGATCCCTGTGCAGTGAGTGCAGAGCTTCAGCGTAAGGGTATTATCCTACAGCCATTTATTATCGGTTTGGGAACAGATGGCGAAAAATTCAAACAAACGTATTCCTGCGCTGGACGCTATTACAATGCCCAAACGGAGGATGAATTCAAAAAGATTATTGGGGTTATTGTAAGCCAAACACTAAATAATACTTCGGTGCAGTTTAACCTTCTGGATAACCAAAACCAACCCAGAGAGTCTGATATTCCCATCACCATTTACGATGCAAATAGCGGACAGATACTGGAGAATTTGGTTCACACCATGAATGGAAAAGGGATTCCTGATACATTGTATCTTGATCCAATGCGCAAATATGACATTGTGGTGCACACCTTGCCCAACGTGGTAAAAAAGAATGTGGAGCTTATTCCCGGCAGGCACAATGTGCTTCCGTTTGAAACGCCGATGGGTACGCTTGCCTTGAAGGTTGGCGGTATCACCAAATACGGTAGGTTGCAAGCCATTGTAAGGCAAAATGGGAAAATGGAAACCTTGTTTGCTCAGGATTTTCAAACCAACAAAAAATACCTGACCGGAAAATATGATCTTGAATTACTGACCTTGCCCAGGATCTTGATTCCGGGTATACAGTTGCAGCAGAACAAAACCTATACGGTAGAAATCCCAGCACCGGGGCAGCTGCAATTAACCGTGGGCCGCGATATTGTTGCATCTATTTTTGTGATACGTGACAACAAAATGGAATGGGTTTCGGACATTGATGGTAGCAGAACATCGCAGCTAATTACCATGCAGCCCGGCGAATACAAAGCTGTATATCGTGCAAAGAGTGAGACCAGAACCCTTTACAGTAAAACCATAGACTTTAAAATAACGACAGGTAGCAATACCGTATTGACTTTGTAATCCATGAAAAAATTTGAAGTAACAGCCCAAAAAGACACCCGCAGCGGCTTTGGAGCCGGTTTGCTGGAGGCAGCCAAACTAAACGAAAATGTGGTGGGCCTCTGTGCCGACCTCACCGGATCATTGATGATGGATGCCTTTCAAAAGGAATTTCCACACCGGTTTTTTCAGGCCGGAATTGCGGAAGCCAATATGATGGGGCTTGCTGCCGGATTGGCCACTGCAGGAAAAATTCCGTTTACCGGCACTTTTGCTAATTTTAGCACAGGAAGGGTATATGATCAGATACGTCAGAGCATTGCCTACAGTGATAAGAACGTAAAAATCTGTGCAAGTCATGCCGGGTTGACCCTGGGGGAAGATGGTGCAACACACCAGATTCTTGAAGATCTTGGATTGATGAAAATGCTGCCCGGAATGGTGGTAATTAATCCCTGCGATTACAACCAGACCAAGGCTGCTACCATGGCAATTGCCAATTATCACGGCCCTGTGTATTTGCGTTTTGGCCGTCCTAAATGGCCGGTATTTATTCCGGAAACCCAGGCATTTGAAATAGGTAAGGCTTTGATGTTGAACGAAGGCGCCGATGTGAGCATTTTTGCCACAGGTCACCTTGTATGGAAAGCCATTCAAGCGGGTGAAATCCTTGCGGAGAAAGGCATAAGTGCAGAAATTATCAATATCCACACCATCAAGCCGCTGGATGCTGAAGCAGTGCTGAATAGCGCCCGCAAAACCCGCTGTGTTGTAACAGCCGAGGAGCATCAAATCAATGGTGGTTTGGGTGATAGTATTGCCCAGTTGCTTGCGCGCAATTTGCCACTTCCGGTGGAAATGGTTGCCGTGATGGATAGTTTCGGTGAAAGCGGAAAGCCCGAAGAATTGCTGGTGAAGTATCATTTGGATACCCCTGACATTGTGGCTGCTGCAGAAAAAGCCATATCCAGAAAAGGTTGATTTTCAAAGCAGGGATGCGTGTTCCTTCCTGCCGTTTTTACTTAAAGCGCAGATTTTACAGCTTTACAGGCTAAATTTCTATGCTGAGTGGTTTTAGAAAATCACCATTGCTTCATTTTTGAGATAAAATCAGACAGGCAAGAGACCCTAACCTGTGGATGGATGTGGTAAGATTCTGAGGAAGGCGTAATAAGCCAACCGCTTTGGGTATTCAGGTCTTCCAGTGATTGCATAAATCCCCTAGTGGTTTTTGGGGAGTTGGATAATTTAGCATCGCAGGCTGCCAGGATTTTGTCGCCACGGGTGATGATGAAATCGCATTCAGCACCGTTTTGGGTGCGGTAAAAGTACATCATGCAGTTTTCGGGCAGGTTTTTCACGATTTCGTGGAAAACGAAACCTTCCCAGGATGCCCCGCAGATGGGGTGTCCAAAGAGGTTGTCAACATTGGTTAAAGCGTGGAAATGGTGTAAAATGCCGCTGTCGTTCAAATAGACTTTGGGAGATTTCACCAGCCGTTTTTTCATGTTGCTGTGCCATGGCTGTAAAACGGTAAGTAGGAAGGCTGCCTGCAAATACTCCAGATAACGGTTTACGGTGGTGCCAGATACGCCCAGAGAGCGAGAAAATGTTTCGGCATTCCAGAGGTTTCCATGCTGGTGGGCCAGCATTTGCCACATTTTTCTGATAACAACGGGCGACAAATTCAATCCGAACATGGCATTGATGTCTGTGTTTACATAGCTGTCTATGTAGCCCGAAAACCAACGTTGGCGTGCACGTGGCCCGCTGGCATTGATGGATTTTGGGTATCCGCCGGTAAACCATTGTTGCAATAAATCTTTCGTTTGGGTTTCGAAAACCGACAATGGGTGAACATGGACATAGGACGTTCTGCCAGCCAAAGATTCTGAAACGCCTTTTACCAATGAAGGGGTGGCACTACCGAGCAGCAGAAATTTGCCGGGAGCTGGGTTTTCGTCGACGATGGGACGTAAAATCCTGAAGATATCCGGCATGACCTGAGCTTCATCAATAACGATGGTTTTGTCTGCGTTTGCCGTTAGGAAGAGTTCCGGATCGGAAAGCCTGTTTCTATCGGCATCTTTTTCCAGGTCGAGGAACAATATTTCATTTACCTGGCCTTCAAAAAGCTGTTTAACAAGAGTGGTTTTTCCTACTTGCCTTGCGCCAAGGATGGTGACAATCGGGAAATCCCTCAAATCTTCCATTATAATTAGGTTTGCGCATCGTTTAAACATGAAACAAAAATATAAAATAACCAAGTAAAATCCAAATAAGATATCTAATAAACATTAATATAAAAAGATTTATGGT
>CANKVN010000066.1 GCA_947487055.1 Flavobacteriales bacterium | reverse complement strand
AATCTTGTTCGCCGGGAAACACCAGGCTCATCATGGCTACTGCAGCGCCTGCGGCAACGGCTTCCTCGCTGGGATAGGCAAAATCTTTAACCACCGGAACCAATTCTTTGATGGTATTGTCTACCGCCGCGGGGCGCGATCTTTTGTATACGCTTTTGTAGTGGTATGCTGCAACGAGGGCGTCATACTCTGCTGCCGCAACATAGGCATAGGCGCGGGAAGCATAAGGCGGGTTGGCAAATGGGAAATAGGGATAAGCCAGCGGATTGGCACTGCTGGGGATGGGATAGGTTCCATCGGCATTTTGGTAAGGCGGCAGGTTGTATTTGGCTACCAGCTCGCGCAGAATCTCGTTCCAGCGCAAAACGGTGCCTGCACTCCAGTATTTGAGGGCGTCTTCATCGGCATCAGACATTTTGGCCTGCATGCTTTTTATTTCAAGCAATTGAAGCTTGTAATCGGCGGAGGTGGTGCTGATGGGCAAATCGATACTGAATTCACTGCTGGAGGTCAGCAGTACCGGTTTCCAGTTTCCAGCGCCGGTATCTGTGTTTGCCGGGTTCAGTGCCCCATATTGCAGGTTACGTTGCGTAATATCTCTGTTACAGGCTGTGAAAGCAAGGGTTAACAAGAGTAAGGCGCCTGCAGTTTGTAAGTACTTAATCATTTTTTGTCTCCTTTCGTAAACGCTGCCTGGTAAACAACACCGGCCATCAGGGTAGTGGCTTTACCCATGTTTCGACCTGAGAGCGTATGCATACCGGAGGCCATGACACTAAGGCCACCGGTGCCCGGAATCGGGTATTTCAGATTTAGCCCGGCGCGAAGGTATTCCATGTTGTTGCTGAGGAATGGCATATCGTTTTTGCGCATATCGAAACCGCCAATGGTATTCATTCTGTCAACCACCACTTCAACATATTTATCGGCTCCATCCCTCCATCCAAGGCGTGCATTGTACATAAACACATCCGGCATGGCTACTTCATTGCTGTAAATCATTTCGGTGGTGTAATAAGCGTTGCGGTCTATGTTCACGATTCCGCGAACCATATATGCAGCCGAAGCGGTGGCGAACCAATGTCCTTTTTGCACATCGGCCAAAAGCCTCAACGATGCTGTTTTGCTGTGCATGCCGATGCTAAGCGGCAAATAATCTGCCACATAATTGGTCAGTGGGGCCGAAACACCGCCTACAGCCACCAATGAGGTATTGAAACCCTTGATGTCTTTGGCCAGTAATTCCTTTTTCAGGTAAATATTCAAATCCTGAATCCCCTTTTGCCCGATCAGGGTTCCGGCGGTTACGCGGTTTTGCACCCAGGCAGCAGAGGCAATAACGTTGAATGTATTGCTGATGCCATAGTTGGCCATGGCCATTACCGACTGGGATTTAAAGGTCCCCAGGTTGGCATTGTCACGGTAGAAGCTTCCTTCCCAGTATTTTTTCCATGAACTATTGCCATAAATAAAACCGCCACAAAGATTGCGTTTAGCCATAAACAGCGCATCTGTTTCTGTTTGAGCCCCAAGCGACAAACAAACACAAAAGGCTATCAGACCGGTAATTTTTCGCATAAAAAAGAAGAAGTACTAATCAAAAGTACATTGTTTTTGGTGGTTTATCAATTTTTATGAAATTATTTCTATCGAAGCGAATTCACAAGGCTTGTTTTCAGCAGCCTCCAGCGGTTAGCAAAATGGTATCGGCCGTGATTATCTTTGCAACGGAATGCGCCTTGATACCCTTGCTCCTTTAATTGAAAACATACAGCGCGGGCTGTACAAAAAAGCCGTTATTACTACCCACCACAAACCAGACGGCGATGCCATGGGCAGCAGCCTGGGTTTATATGCTTTCCTGAAGCATCATGTGGGTGATGTGCGGGTGATTACGCCAACCGATTACGCCGATTTTTTGAACTGGCTGCCCGGCAATGATCAGGTTCTGATATATGAAGGCAACGAAAGTGTTGCAACCGCCTTGACCGAAGAGGCCGATTTGGTTTTTTGCCTTGATTTTAACCGGCTTTCGCGCATCAACGAATATGGCGATGTGGTGCGGAACTCCAAGGCCGAAAAGGTAATGATAGACCATCACCTGGAGCCTGAACATTTCCAGCAGCACACCCTGTGGGACCCAAAAAGCAGCAGCACCGCAGAGCTGGTGTTTCACCTTATTAAACATTACTTTGGCCTTGAGCATATTTCCAAGGATTGCGCTACCTGCCTGTTCACCGGACTGATGACCGATACCGGCAATTTTCAGTATAGCAATACCAACAGCCTCACCCACCTGATAGCAGCAGATTTGCTGGAGCAAGGGGCCGACCACGTTGCCATCCACGAGCGCATATACGATGTGTTTACCCCAAACCGCTCCAAGTTGTTTGGGTATTGCATGCTGCACAAGCTGGAGGTTATTCCGGAACTGCGCACTGCTTTGATTTATTTGACCAAAGAAGAACTGCAGCAGTTTGATGTGCAAACAGGCGACACCGAAGGTTTGGTGAACCTGGGCCTGGGCTTAAGGGGTATTGTGCTGAGTGTGCTTATCATCGACCGCAGCAAGATGGTAAAAATGAGTTTCCGTAGCAAAGGGGATTTTGCCGTCAATGAATATGCCGCCAAATACTTTAACGGAGGCGGACACCGCAATGCGTCCGGCGGGGCGAGCGACGAACCCCTGGAAAATGTGGTACAAAAATTCCGTGACACCATAAAAGATTACCAAGAAGCGTTAATGGCAATATGAATTTCTTAAAAAAACAATGGATTCCCCTAACCCTGCTCCTGCTCATTGTGGTGAGTCTGGGCTACTTTTTGCGCAAACCGCTGGGGATATGGCTGGGAAGTTGGGAAAAGACCACACGCGGCGGATATTACCGCGTAACAGAAGGTAAAAAATGGGATAAAATGCCGGGGGCCGGCTACCACATTGTGTTTCAGTACGTGCTTACCGGCCCGGAAGGCGATACCCTGGTAAATTTAGCCAAACCCGGTGTAGAACAACACATGATGTATCCCATGGAACCCAAAAACGAGCTGGAAGAAGCCATGCAGGCCGGCGCTCCCGGTTCCACGGTGGAAGTGCTTATACCGGTAGATTCCCTGAAGCAGCGAATCAGTGGTAACCTGCAAATCATGAACCTCCCCTCGGGTGAGCAGGCAAAGTTTATCATTCGCATCATCAAGGTGCTAAACGATGCGCAATATGCGGGATACCAAAATCAGCGTTTTATGGAACGCCTGCAGGCAGAAAACAGGCAGATTGATGCCTATGCTGCCCGGTTCAAAAAGCCGTGGGTGCTGGATTCTGTGAAGTTTATCAAATATTTTATTGAACCCAAAATGGATGCCCCACGCTTCGTTACCGGACAATCGGTTACTTTTGATGCTGAGGTGATGACCCTGGAAGGCCAAATGATCATTAATTCTGCACCTACCGGAAAACCCTACCAAATGGAAATTGGCAAAGGCTCCTACAACCTGGCCGCATTTGATCAGGTGCTGCAATACCTGGGCGAAGGGGAAACCGGAGTGTTTTTGGTTACCAGTGATTACGGCTACGGCGATCAGGGGTATTACACCATGGTTAGGCCCTATTCCCCTCTGATAGTGAAGATTAACAACGCTAAAAAAACAAAACCATGAGTAAAAACATCATCATCACCGGCGGTGCAGGTTTTATCGGCAGCCACGTGGTTCGCCTGTTTGTGAACCAGTATCCCGAATATACCATCATCAACCTGGATGCACTCACCTATGCGGGGAATTTAGAAAACCTGAAAGATGTGCAGGATAAACCCAACTATGTGTTTGAGAAGGCGGACATACGCGATGCTGAAGCCATCGATGCGTTGTTTGCCAAATACAAGCCCTTTGGGGTGATACACCTGGCCGCTGAAAGCCATGTGGACCGCAGTATCAGCAATCCCACTGAATTTGTGATGACCAACGTGGTGGGAACGGTGAATCTGCTGAACGCCTTCAGGGCACATGGCGATATGAAAGAAGGCCGCTTCTACCATGTAAGCACCGATGAGGTTTACGGAACACTGGGCGATGATGGTAAATTTACCGAAAACACACCCTACAGCCCCAACAGCCCATACAGCGCCAGCAAGGCCGCCAGCGACCACTTTGTACGGGCCTACCACGAAACCTACCACATGCCTATGGTTTTGAGCAATTGCAGCAACAATTATGGCAGCCATCATTTTCCGGAGAAACTCATCCCCTTAATGATTAACAACATCCGCAACAACAAGCCCCTACCCGTTTACGGAAAAGGCGATAATGTGCGCGACTGGCTATATGTGGTGGACCATGCAAGGGCAATTGATGCCATTTTTCACCGTGGTAAAAATGGCCACACCTATAATATTGGCGGCAATAACGAGTGGAAAAACATTGACCTGGTAAAGGCGCTTTGTGCTATTATGGACCGCAAAATCGGAAGGCCTCAAGGGGAAAGCGAAAAGCTGATAACCTACGTTACCGACCGCGCAGGACACGACTACCGCTATGCCATAGATGCCTCCAAACTAATGAATGAGCTGGGATGGGAACCCAGTGTGGCTTTTGACGAAGGTTTTGAGAAAACCATAGACTGGTACCTAAACAACCAGGAATGGCTGGACCATGTAACCAGCGGAGCCTATCAAGGATATTACAAAGACATGTACGCAAGCCGCTAAGGCTTTTAAGGTGGTACTTTCACGGTTTTTTCTTCCACCGTTCCAAACGGGGAATGGAACGCGTTGCCAACCAGGCAAAAACCCTGTTCATGCCATCCTTCATCATTGCATCGATGCAAAATGCCTGCATTTTTTCGGCGGTATCCACATCGGGCGGCGTTAGAAAACGTCCGTTGGCATAGCACATGGAACAATATTTTTTGTTTATGGTGCCGTCCTTTTCCTTGCCTCCGCCTTGCTTATCCTTGCTCATGGGATAACCGCAGCTCTGACAAAATTTGTATTCCTTGTTGTTATTCATGTTGCGTGTAATGCACAAGTCCAAAGTTGGTGTATTTACCCAAAGCCTGCAATGACCTAATTGCCCATTACCAAGGAGGTACATCATGATGGATGCGCCACAGAGCCGGGATTACTGCATCTTCCGGACATTGTTGTCGGGGCGGTCCTGGTTAGCACATTCCGTAAAACATTTGAATCTGCATGCTTTTCCTGCCCACTCGGTGTATTTGGCTAATTGATTAACTTTGCATCCTTATGTCGGACCTGCGCTTGTACAATACCTATACCCGAACGGTGGAAGAATTTCACCCATTGCACGATAAAAATGTGGGTTTGTATGTATGCGGACCCACGGTATACGGACCACCCCACCTTGGCCATGTTCGCGGCCCTGTGGTGTTTGATGTACTGCGCCGCTACATGGAGTTTCAGGGTTTAAAGGTACGGCACGTTCGCAACATCACCGATGTTGGTCACCTGGTAGGCGATGGCGATGAAGGTGAAGATAAACTTAGCAAGCAGGCCCGTTTGGAGCAGGTAGAGCCCATGGAAATAGCCCAGGCTTACACGCTGGCATACAATGACATGTGCCGCATGATGAATACACTGCCTCCAAGCATTGAGCCAAGGGCCAGCGGCCATATTTTAGAACAGATAGGCATGATTGAAGCCATCATCAATGCAGGTTTGGCATATGAAGCAAACGGCAGTGTCTATTTTGATGTATTGACCTATGCCAAGACCCATGATTATGGCAAGCTTAGCGGCAGGGTGCTGGAAGACCTCATTGCAGGCGCCGGTAATGAGGCGCGAGAACT
This sequence comes from Flavobacteriales bacterium, assembly GCA_947487055.1. Taxonomy (GTDB): domain Bacteria; phylum Bacteroidota; class Bacteroidia; order NS11-12g; family UBA955; genus RGEC01. The sequence goes on along the minus strand of CANKVN010000066.1, from coordinate 7,343 downwards.
GGAAGGACAAGGGGAAAAGCGAAACCCCAATGATTTTGCCTTATGGAAAAAAGCCGCTCCAGAGCATATCATGCAATGGAACAGCCCCTGGGGAACCGGCTATCCCGGCTGGCACATTGAATGTTCGGCCATGAGCCGCAAATATTTGGGTGATATTTTTGATATCCATGGTGGTGGTATGGATTTGCTTTTCCCGCACCACGAAAGCGAAATAGCCCAAAGCACTGCCTGCACAGGCCACAATCCTGCAAGGTTCTGGATTCACCATAACATGATCACCATTAACGGGCAAAAGATGGCCAAAAGCCTCAACAACGGCATCCGGGTAGACGAATTGTTTGCCGGAAACCACCCGTTGCTTGAACAGGCCTACAGCCCCATGACCTTGCGCTTTTTTATCCTGCAGGCCCATTACCGGGGAACCCTGGACTTTAGCAACGAGGCTCTACAGGCATCGGATAAGGGTTTGCAACGCCTGCTGAACGCTGCTGCTCAGGTGAAAAAACTACCCGTATCGGATATTGGCGAATATGCTGTTTCCGATATTTGGAACAACTGCGTTCAAAGCATGAATGAAGACCTGAACACACCCCAGGTGATTGCTCAATTGTTTGAAGCAGCGCGGGTTTGCAACCAGGCTGCCGATGAAAAGCTTAAACTTGACCGTGAAAATGTGGAATTGCTGGGTCGCTTGTTCGACACCTGGCTCCTCGGAATTCTTGGTATAAAAGCCGAAGAAAAAGGCCATGAGTCTGCACTGGACGGTGTGATGCAGTTGCTGCTTACCATGCGCGCCGAGGCCAAAACCAATAAAAACTATGCCCTTAGCGATGAAATACGCAATAAACTCACTGCGCTTGGATTTACCATTAAAGACGGCAAAGACGGCAGCAGCTGGAGCTTATAATCCTTCAAAAACATGAAACTCAGCATTGACTTACAATGTGCCTCATCCCCGGCATGGGCAGATACCGTGATGGCCGATTTTGACACCTTTCTGCAAGACCACGCCGACTGCGAACGCAAGGCCAGTGGCATGATGATGAGCATGGTGGCAAAATATCCTGATCGCAAGGAAATCATTCCCCTGCTGATAGAAACGGCTTTGGAAGAAATGGAACACTTTCGCGACGTATATGCCCTCATGGAATCGCGCGGTATTTTGCTGGAAAACCCCTTTGAAGAAGACCCTTACATCAAAGGATTGATGGCTTTTGTGCGCACAGGCAGGGATGAGCGCTTTTTAGACCGGCTATTGCTGGCATCCTTGTTTGAAACCCGCGGTGCCGAGCGTTTTAAGCTTATTTGGGAAAGATTGCCCGAGGGCGACCCCAAGAAATTCTACCACAGGCTATGGGCTTGCGAGGCCAAGCATGCGCACATATTCGTGAAAATGGCTTTGAATTATTTTGATGAAGAAACCGTTTATGGTCGCTTGCTGGCATTTGCAGCTGAAGAAGCACGCATTGTTCAAAATATGCCACTAAGGGCCGCACTGCATTAGAAAAAACCAAAACATGCCCGGACATTTTACATTCTACAGCAGCCACATAGAGGGTAGCGTGGCGGAATTCGACGAGAACGAAACCCGGCATGCCATTCAGGCACTGCGTTACCAGGCCGGTGATGGTATTTTTTTCACCGATGGACTGGGCAACCGCTATTCCGGCAACATCAACCACATTGAAAAACGCCGTTTTACGGCAATCATCAGCCAGAAGTTGCAGACGCAAGGGCTACCGGAACTCACCATTGCGGTTGGGATAATAAAACATGCTGACCGGCTGGAATGGCTGGTGGAAAAATGCACAGAGCTAGGGGTGAAGAGGTTGGTATTCATGCAAACCGACAACACAGAGAAACAGCGCCTTAATGAGGAGCGGATGAAAAAAGTAGCCGTTGCAGCGCTCAAACAAAGTCAGGGATCGCGATTACCCATTCTGGAAATACTGCCCTTTGCCACCGTGCTTGCAGAATCCCATGAGAGCCGCCTTATTTGTCATTGCCGAAATGAAATAACCATTGCCACTGCCAGCAAAGAATCCTTAGCAGGAGATTGCCTTGTGCTTATTGGCCCTGAAGGGGATTTCACATCCAAGGAAGTTCAAATGGCTGCAACAGCGGGCTTTACCGCCTATCCCCTGGGAACGCTGATTTTGCGAACCGAAACCGCCTGTATGGCTGTATCCGGCAGCTATTTATTGGGGATGAATCATAAACCGGATAAATAAGGGACAACTTCCGCCTTTTGCACCCTAATTTCGCAGCATGAACATCCTTTTGCTGGGTTCGGGAGGCCGCGAACATGCTTTTGCCTGGAAACTTTCACAATGTGCCAACCTGGGGAATTTGTATATCGCACCGGGCAATGCAGGTACTGCACAATGCGGGGAAAATGTAGACCTCAACCCCTTGGATTTTGATGCTGTGCTGGCTTTTTGCCAGGAAAAAAAGATAGACCTTATACTTCCCGGAAATGAAGATCCGCTGGTGGCCGGCATTGTTGATTATATGCAAGTGCACGGCATTGCCGTAGCCGGCCCCGACCAATACGCAGCAACCCTGGAAGGCAGCAAAGATTTCGCCAAGGCCTTCATGATGCGCCATGGCGTTCCAACCGCAGCATACCGCAGTTTTAATGCAGACAACCTGCATGAAGGAAAAACTTTTTTAACCACAATGGCGCCCCCCTACGTGCTAAAAGCCGATGGATTGGCGGCAGGCAAAGGGGTTATCATCACAGAAGACCTGGCTGAAGCGCAGGCGGTACTTGACGATATGATTGCAGGCGCAAAATTTGGCAAGGCCAGCAGCACTGTTGTCATTGAGGAGTTTTTACACGGTATAGAGATTAGTTGCTTCGCCGTAAGCGATGGCCAAACCTGGCGAATGCTGGGCAGTGCCAAAGATTATAAACGCATTGGCGAAGGCGATACAGGCCCCAATACCGGCGGGATGGGCGCCATAAGCCCTGTTCCTTTTGCCAATGAAGCCTTCATGCAAAAGGTAGCCGAACGCATTGCAGGTCCATCGTTTGAAGGCATGAAAAAAGAAGGTCACCCGTTTAAAGGATTTTTATTCATGGGATTGATGAATTGCGGTGGCGAACCCAAGGTGATCGAATACAATGTGCGCATGGGTGACCCCGAAACAGAAGCATTGTTTCCACGGCTTAGGGTGAATATGGTGGACCTGGTAAACGCCATAGCCAACGGTGGACTGGAGTCTGTTGTCATGGATATGGATCCACGCACGGCAGCCACTGTTTTTCTGGTATCGGCTGGCTATCCCGGCGATATTGAAAAAGGCAAACCCATGCTTATTCCTGAAGCCGGTGCACAAACCCATTTCTTTCATGCAGGCACCAAATTGACTGCAGAAGGTGTGGTAACCAATGGTGGCCGTGTGCTGGCCATAACCTCCTTATCCCAGGACATGGCGCTGGCGGCAGAGATTTCGCTGCATGCAGCCGAAGAGGTGAAATATGAAGGCAAGAATTACCGCCGCGATATCGGAAAAGATTTATTGAAACTGCAGCATGAATCAATTTGATAGACCATTGTTTGGGCTAAGAAACCAGAAACGTGTGCGCAGCACATGGAGGCTGATGCTGAATTATTTTCTGCGTGGTTTGCTGGTTTTGTTGCCTATTGTGCTTACCGTCGTCATCATCATTTGGCTGGTAAATACCATTGCGGGTTTCCTGCGTCTGGACGAAATCAGCGGAAAGGAGTTTTTCTTCTATGCTATACTGGTATTGAGTGTTATCCTCTTTGTTGGCTTCATTACCCGGGGGGTTGTAGCCAGGCAAATCCTGGATTTCTTTGAAGGCATTATTGAAAAAGCACCAGGCCTAAGTTTCATTTTTGGCACCACCAAAGACATGACCGAAGCGTTTGTTGGCGATAAAAAGAAATTTACCAAACCCGTCGTGGTTCGGGTAGGAGACGGCTTGTATCGCATGGGGTTTATCACCCAGGAAGACATGGGCAACATCGGCATGCCCGGATATTGTGCGGTTTATCTTCCTTATAGCTATGGTTTTAGCGGAGAAATGTTGCTGGTTGCAGCAGAAAACATCAAGGCCGTGGATGTTGAAAGCAGCCACTGGACCAAGTACATCATCAGTGGTGGTGTTGCTGAAATGGGCGACGAAGCCAAACACTAACGACCTAAAAAAGAAACATTGGGGATAATTTTCCGGACCTGTTAATCGTTTAATCGTAAATAATCCTTTTTTTCGCAATACCTAATTATGCAACTTCTCATCACGCTTCTTCAGGCCACAACCGGCGCTGATTCGGCAAATGCCACCACCAAGGCAGCGCAAAGTGCAGAGCACGTTTCTGCTCCCATTCTGGAAATAATGACCAAAGGTGGTGTTACCATGATATTTCTGGCCATTGCCATGCTGGCGGCTATCTATTTTATCATTGAGCGCTATATGTACATCAACGCCCGCGCCAAGATGGACTTTAACCTGATGAACGCCGTGCGCGACCACCTGAAGGAAAACCGTCCGGACAGCGCCCTGGCCTACTGTTCCAATACAGCAACTGCTCAGGCACAGGTTATCGCTACCGGGCTTCGCTTTCTGGGGAGCAACATGCGCGAAATCGAAAGCGCCATGGAAACCCGCGCCAATGTAGAACTCAGCGCCATGGAGAGCAACCTGAGCATGCTCAGCCTTATCAGCCGCCTGGCCCCCATGATTGGTTTTGTGGGAACAATTTGGGGTGTAATCAATATTTTCTATGCCATCAGCGTTGACAATAACCTGAGCATTGGTGCTATTTCCGGAGGTTTGTACGTGAAAATGGTAACCAGTTTTTCCGGCTTGCTTGTGGGCATTATTGCCTTCTTCGGCTACCAGATGTACATCCGCAAAATTGACCGTTTTGCTGAGCGCTTGCAGGAACAAAACCTTGCCTTCCTGGAGCTGTTGAATAAATCCAACTTTTAATTCAGCCGCAACACCATGAAAATAGGAAGGCGCAAACGCGAAGAAGCAGAGGTAGAATCGTCGTCATTGAACGACATTATGTTCTTCCTGTTGCTGTTCTTCCTGATTGCCAGCACCTTGGCCAATCCCAACGTGATTAAGGTGATGCTGCCACAAGCAAAAACCACCAGCACAGTTAGCCCCAAGTCTATCCCCGTTACCGTTCGCCGCAACCCTGAAAATCCAGAGCAGTTGCAGGTATATATTGAGCAGACCGAAGTGAGTTACGACGAGCTTGAAAAACGCTTAACCGAACTGCGCAACCAATACCAAGATCCGGAGAGCAAAGATGCCGGACTGGTGGTGGTGCTGAGGGCTGATGCCAAAGCCTATGTTCAGGATTTGGTGGATGTGATGCAGGTGGGTGCCAACCTCGGCATTAAAATGGTACTGGCAACAGAAAAGAACCAAAAATAACCTTTAGCGGTATGCTAAGAGCCGCAATTTTCCTCCTTTTTCTCGTCCGATATGGTTGCAGTATTGCCCAAAACGGCTGGTCTGTACAAGCCCTTCCCGGATTTCTGGCAGCGCATCACGAACAAATGCAAGCCATGGGAACCCATACGCTGGGAATTGCCCTTAGCCGGGAATGGAAGATAGACGGAGGAGATGGCAGTTTGGCAAAAAGCCAAAAACAACCCTATGCCGGTATCACGGTAAACCACATCGCCATGTTTAAGGATATTAATGGCAATTTAACTTCCCTGTTGGGCTACTATGATGTCGGTTTACTTGGCAATGAAAACGCCGGTTTGCGCATTCGCATCACCACCGGCCTGGGTTTGCTCTCCAAACAATGGAATGTTTTCACCAATCCCCGAAACAGGGCCATTGGCAGCAGCATTAACGGCTCCATGCAGCTTGCCTGTTACACCCAAACACACCTAACAGAACGCACCCGATTGCAGCTGGGTTTATCCCTGATCCATTACTCCAACGGCAATTTTGGACAACCAAACCTCGGCATCAACCTGCCATGCCTGTTTGTAGGATTGAAAACGCTGGATGGAACCTCCAAGCATTACACGCCCCGTTTCCCCATAAATCCCAACCGGGTAGAATGGCAGCCATCCCTGCGGTTCGGCAAAAAGCAAATGAGCATGGATGACCCACGCAACATTTTCAATTATGTGGGAGAAATTAAATTGCTGTATCCGCATAAACCACACCGGTTCTGGACTGCAGCCGTCAGCGGGTTTTATGACCGCACCTATGTTTACACCAAATTTCAGCCTTTGCCAAAGGCATCGATGGCACGGGTTACCGAAATTGCCGTAAGCGGCGGGCACGAATACCGTGTTGGCCGTGTGGCTATGCTGGCAGACCTTGGCTTTTACCTCTACCGCCCAGACAACAGCAAGCGCCGTTATTACCAGGCCTTGGGCGTGAAATACTATGCCTCTCAGGCCATTACCGCCATGGTGCGCATGCGCACACACTTAAGCATGGCCGACTACCTTGAATGGGGTGTTGCTTACCGCATTCACAGCAACAAATCGGTAAAACCGGGGTTTGGTGAAGGCTGGAAATGGGCCTTCAGGGGCTTTAGGCCTTCCAATTAGAAAAATCCGGGAATGCGGGGAATATTGAAGCTTCCTTGCTTGATGTATCGCAGGTAAAGGCCATGAGAAAACTCCGCTTTGCCACGCTCCAGATCGTAGTGGGGCTCCAGGCGTGCATCTATCCAAAGGTTGTTGCCCAGAATGGGACGCGAATAAACATAGCGCAACATGGCTAACCGGCGGGTGTGCTCATGGGCATACACATAAGACAGGTTTACGTTGGAGAAAACCGGGTTTCCTAGGGTTGAAACAAATTCGCGGGCAAACCACCAGCTTGCGGCCACCATGTGGTACTTGCCCAGCCGTTTTCCGGCATTTCCCATAAAGGCAAAACCATTTTTCCAGGGTTGCTGGGGATTGGGCGAATTATCTATGCTTTGCAGGCCGTATCCTTCCAGAAACCAGCTTGTGTCTTTCGCTGCCAGCCGAAGCCCGGCAGCGGCAACCACGCGCGTGCTAATGGCTTTTGGAGGGGTTAAGGCTTGTCCACCCTGATGAACAAGCACCCCTTGAATGGGCAGGCTTAGTGAGCTATTTTTACCGTCCCACAAGCGCGGTTGAAGGTGTTGCCCGGCCACCAGCATTTCCTGGGTTCCGGTTTTCGCATTCATTTGCTGCCGCCATTCCAACCAACCGTCATAAAACAAAGCAGGACCGCCTTTGCGCACCTGAATGCCGTATTCCAGCGGCTGGGTGAGCACCTGCTCGTAGTTGTAGAGCGGTTCTATCAATCCGTGCCGGGTGCCTGAGACCAGTGCACCAAAAACATAGTTCCATCC
>CANKVN010000065.1 GCA_947487055.1 Flavobacteriales bacterium | reverse complement strand
CCATTTTCCGGTAAAAGAGAACAGCATCATGATGCCAAACAGTCCGGTTAGCAGCAATTTTTGTTTGCTAAACGGGTGCAGTTTCATTTTGGCATAAAGCACAATCATGGCAAAAGACTGTGTACACATAAAGGTAATGAGTGTGCCGGCTGCAGCGCCATTGATGCCATAAATTGGGATTAGCAACAGGTTGGCCACAATGGCCACAACTGCGGCAATAATGAAGTTAATCAATGTCCATGCATAATATGGTGAATTGGCCAGTATAGGACTTGCTGAGGCCCCTAGGGCGTCAATCAATCGGGTGATGCCAATGAGCAAAACCACCCATTTTCCCTGTGCGTAGTAATCGCCACGTGGCATCAGAGCGTACATGTTGTCTACATTGATCCAGATAAGGTAAAACAGTACCATGGCAGCCATGAACTGGTTAAGCGTACTGCGCTGGTAAAGCTTTTGCACCTCCAGCATTTCCTTATTTTTCATGTGGTGCGAAAAAATAGGGGTAGCAATTTGCAGCAGGGTTCTTTTTGGGATATCAATTAGCATGGCCAGGTAGAATCCAATGCTGTAAACAGCGGTATCATCCAGGTTTTTAAGCCCTGATATCATGAAGAAGTCTAGCTTAGAGACAACCAAGCCGGTCAATCCACCCAGGAATAAAAATCCGGTAAACCGAATGCTGTCATTCCTTATTTCGGGATTGCTTTTCAGGAATGCAAAATCGGGTTTTAGGTTGATGGGCGTTAGCTTTCGCAGGAAATAAACATTCAGCAGGGTAACCATCATATAGGCAAAAACCATCAGCCATATGGAGGACGAAAATGCCATATATCCCTTATAGTATAGAAAGCCGGTGGTAATCACGAATACCCGCAGCATCACTTCACGCAGGAAATTAGAAATGGCGGTTCTGCCATAATTGGCTGCGCAGGTTTCCATGACCGTTTGGTAAAGCGAAAAAAGAATCATGAAAATCAGCATTGGGTAGAGCGGAGTAAGCATTGCTGCATCGCGCTTAAACAATGCCAGTAAAGGGAGTTTAAAGAAAATCAAGCCTGTTAAGACCATCAAGTATCCGATCAGCGGAATAATTAATGCCCAAAAGAAAAATCCATGGTGCTTGCCATCTTCTGTTTTGAAATAGGGGAAGAAACGGTTGATGCTGTAATTGGTGCCCATGAGGGCGAAACTGCCTATTACGGCTGTGCTTTCGATAAGCAGGCGCACTGCACCCAGTTCTGTTGGATTGTAAAACAAAGGCAGGAAAACGAACAGGCTTAAAAAACCAAGTCCTATGCCGATGTAGTTGCTGATGGAAGACTTAACGCTTTGTCGGATGATGACACCCATGACGCAAATTTAGGTGGTGAATGAATTAAATTGCCAATTAGCCGGTAATAACCTTAAGCCCTTGGGGTGAAGCGTAAAGTTTTTGAATATCTGAAGCCAGCTGTTCCTCGGAAAATCGCTGTGTCATGCTTTGTTTCATCGTTTCTGGATTGTAATGTGAATAACGCCTGCATGTTTCTAATATTGTATCAGCAATCGCCGAATTGTACTTAAATAAAAGGCCGCTGTGTTCGTCCACCAGTTCCCGCAATGCAGGAATATCCGGAGATACCACCGGTATGCCGCAGGAAATGGCCTCCGCGGCTACTACACAAAAGGTTTCGTGTTTGCTGTTTAGGATAAAAATATCCATGGTTTTCATCATGGATAAAACGTCACTCCCCGGTTTCCAGCCATGAAAAACAACATCCCCTGCAATGCCAATCTTTTTAGCCAGGGATTGATAATGGGCAATGGCTTCTGGGCTTCCACCAACAATGTGCAGGATGGCTGTCTGGCTGGTTTTGTTTAAGGATTTCAGCGCCTCCATAATTCCATCAACTTGTTTTACTGCAGCCAGGTTGGATACATGGATTAGCTGAATGGGTTGGTGCGGTTGCAGGTGCGTTCTTATTTGTTCGTGGGCTTCTACAATGTTGCTGAGGATATAGACCTTGTCTTTTAGTTTGGCAGCAACCATTTCCCTCGCCTGATATTGCGAAACTGCCGTTGCAACGCTGGATTTGCGGATGATTAACCTGATTAGAAAACGGTTGAAAAAGGAGAGTTTATTGAAATTGTTTACCAATAGGTTGGATCCGTGCTCTGTGAGGATATAATTTCTCCGTTTAACATAATGCAGATAAAGCGCTATGATGCCCGATGGCAAAGACACATGAAGGTGGATGATGTCAAATTTACCGCTGGTTTTTTCCAGTATGCCAATCTGTTTGATGATTCCCCAAAAGAAACCGATAAAGGCAAAAATATTTTTTAGTACCGGCAGGTTGATAAAGTGGGTATTGTAATAAAGGGTGATTTCCTCCAGCGGACTTCTGCCGAGAATTACCGCTTTGCTAATGCCTTTGATGGTGTTGGTTCCTACAGGATTGATTACCGTAACCTGGTGATTCATCGCTGCAGCCTTGGCGTGCTTTCGGATGAATACTCCCTTTGCAGGATCATCAGTGCTGGGGTAAAAGCTGGTTAGAAAAAGAACACGCATGTAAGTGGGCGCAACAAGCAAAGTTATTGATAAAAGTTATTTCTTTGCAAATCTGATTTCATGGCTGCCTTTTCTTCTTCAATTTCGCTGTTCATCAAAAAATGCAATACCTGGCTACCCCTGGAGCGTTTTCTGTCTCTATTGCTGCAGACATTCCCTCAGGCATGGGTAAAGTGGCTCAACCGAAAGGTTGTTCCGGGCATTGAATATTATCCGCTGAATAGCTGGCGCATGGTTCGGCGCAAGGGGCTAATGTTTAAACTGGATTTGTCGCAACACCTGGACCATTCGGTTTACTGGTCCTCAGAAGATTCCCTGAAAAACTGGATCGCCGATCAGGTGGAGCCCAGAATGGTTTGCTTTGATATTGGCTCCAATATTGGCGTGGTAACATTGATGATGGGCCGAAAAACTGGAGCTGCTGGCGCCGTTTATGCGGTAGAACCTGATTCAAATACCTTTAAAAAAATGCACCACAATGTGCAGCTTAATGGCATGAATTGGGTAACACCTTTGAATATTGGTATGGGTTCAAGCCAGCAGCGGGTTCAGCTGTATCAGTTTCAGGAAGGCAATGACGGAGCCAATCGCATATTAACTGAAGAAGAAGCGGTTGGCCATGCCAAACGCGGCGAAATACTGATTGAAACGCTGGATTCACAGGTTTCAGCATTCGGATTGTCCCGGTTGGATGTTGTTAAAATTGATGTGGAAGGTTACGAGCATGAGGTAATCCGAGGCGGAATGGAAACGATTAATCGCTTCAAACCCTTGCTGGTAATAGAATTGATTGACAAAAACCTGCGCCAGAACAACAGTTCCTCTGCAGCGTTAATTGCTGATCTTGAGAAGGTGGGTTACGCCTGTCATAATTTTCAAACCCAAAAGGCAGTTACTTCCGGCGATGAATTTGCCGATACCGTTATGGACGTTATTTGCCTCGCTCAACCGGCAGTTTAACCCATCGGCGCTAATGCCCGTAGGGGATTGGTCAAGAACTGCCAAAAGAAATAGCTTTTCAGTTCCGCCAATTTGTTGCGGATTATCCATTTCAGTCGTTTCTTTGCCTTGTCTCATGTTAAATATCATTATCTTCGGACCTCCCGGTGCCGGTAAAGGCACTCAAAGTGAAAAATTAATCGCCAAATATTCCCTGCAACACATCAGTACCGGCGATTTGCTGAGGGCTGAGCGCAATGCAGGAACACCATTGGGCAATACTGCCAACGAATATATCAGCAAGGGTGAATTGGTGCCTGATGACGTGGTGATTGGAATGGTGCGCAACTTTATGGCGGCCCACCCGGATGCTACCGGATTTATTTTCGATGGTTTCCCAAGAACCACACCACAAGCCGAAGCGCTGGACAATATGCTGCTGGAGTTTAACACATCCATTTCCACCGTATTGGGACTGGAAGTGGAGGAAGATGAACTGGTTAAGCGACTTGTATTACGCGGTCAAACATCCGGCAGGGTAGACGATCAGGACGAAGATACCATCCGCAACCGTTTTCGCGAGTACCAAAATAAAACACTGCCTTTGCAGTCTTTTTATCAGCAACAAGCCAAATATCAAAGCGTGAAGGGAATTGGAGAAATAGATGAAATATTTGCCAGCCTTTGTTCTTGTATTGATGGCTTGAAGCATGGTTAAACAATATTTTCATATCATCATTCTGGCGGTTGCCGGTATTATTTCTGCCTGGTTTATAGGCAATGGCTTTAAACGCAAGCCCCATGGCGAATATATTTCGGTAACGGGAATGGCAGAAGTGAATTTTCTGAGCGACAATATCCAGTGGTCGGGCGATTATTCACAGTCAAATATGGAATTAAAAGCGGCTTATCAGGCCATCAAATCGGATAAGGAGAAGGTATTGCGTTTTTTTCAGGCCAAGGGCGTGCAGGATTCTGAAATGGTTTTTGGAACCATCAATATCGAAAAGCTGTTCGACAATATCCGTGAAGATGATAACTACCGCAGTGTCTTTAGGGGTTATAAAGCTTCGCAGTCTATTAAAATCAAATCCCGTCGGGTGGATATCATTGAGTCAATTGCCAGGGAAAGCATGGAATTGATTGAGTCCGGGGTTGAGTTTAATGCCGGTAATGTTGAATTTAATTATGCAAAATTGTCCGATTTGAAATTGGATTTGATTAGCAAAGCCGCCGCAGATGCCCGCGCACGGGCCGAGAAAATTGCCAAAGCCAGTGATTGTTCGCTGGGCTCTCTCAAATCGTCTGATCTGGGTGTTTTCCAGATTACCGGAGAAGGAAATGACGAAGAATACAGCTGGGGAGGGGTTTTTAATACTTCGAGCAAGCGCAAAACAGCGAGGGTTACTGTTTCTTCCAGCTATTCAGCAAATTAATGGCCGCAAAAAACCTGCTGCTGCTGGATCTGGACAATACCCTTTGGGATTTTGACGGCAATGCGGAAGAAGCCCTGGCAGAGCTGTTTCACCGACACAAGCTGCATGTGAGCACTTCCCATAGTGTACACCATTTTATTGAAACCTACAGGCAAATCAATAAAGCCTATTGGAAACGCTACGAGGCCGGAGAAATTCACAAGGATACGCTGCGGACTGGCCGGTTTATCGATACTTTCAGGGAACTGGGAATTCCGGACGAAGAACACCCTGAAAACGTGTGGGATGAGTACCTGGAAATTTGTCCGGTGATGACGCGCATGATGCCCGGGTCAATCCCCTTTATGGAGGATATGCGTGCCCATTTTGAGATTGGTATTTTAACCAATGGTTTTGAACACACACAGCGCATCAAGATCAAAGCCTGTGGCCTCGAGCCTTATATTGATTTTATGCTTACCAGTGAGGCTGCAGGGATGGCAAAGCCGGAAAAAGCCATTTTTGATTTGGCTATCGCCGAATTTGTAGGGAAGCATGGAGCCATTTCAAATGTATTTTACGCAGGAGATACCTGGGATACAGACGTTCGCGGAGGAATAGGAGCAGGTATTCCAACCTTTTGGTATAACCACGCAGTATTGGCTTTGCCGGATGATGAATGCTCCAAACATCCGCTCTTTTTGGGCAGCCACGATTCGCTTGCAGGACTTGGCGGAGGGCTGCTTGAACAGCTGGGTTAAATCTATTGTGCATTTTACTGCCTTGTTTGCTATCTTTGTGGTAGGATGAAGTACAAATTATTTTTCTCGACGTTACTTTTAATTGCCGCTGCTTTTACGCACACTGCAAAGGCCCAGAATATTGAATTTATCGATGGTAAATCGCAGAATTATTTTCCCGAATCTAGCGGATTTGCGGACTGCCAGATTTACATGAAAAACACGGGTACTTCCCCCATAAAGATTGCTTACGAAAAAGTTTCAGCCGACTATCCATCCGCTTGGGATGTGTCTTTTTGCGATAACCGCAATTGCTTTTTCGCTTTCAGGGACAAAGATACCTTTGCTGCTTTGGCTTCGGGGGAAAAGGCCAGCATGAAAATCAGTGTTTTTCCAAAGGGGAAGGCAGATACCGCTGTTGTAAAATATGCAGTTTGGGACATCAATAACCCAAGCCAGAAAGATACCTTGGTGTTCAATATCTTCGTAAGGTGGTCTTTAGGCGGCTATGTGCCTTGTGCTTCCTTAATAAGCGTGTATCCCGTTCCGGCACATGAGCAATTGAATGTGAGCGGCTCCGGGTTTTCTAACCTGTCTGTTTATTCCACTTCCGGTGTGCTGCTGAAAACGATTTCAAGCCTTTCTGAAGTATCCACCATCAATATCGCAGATTTGCCGCTGGGTTATTACATCCTTGGTGTTTCCAATGAGAAACAGTCGAGGCAGATTCCTTTTATCAAAAACTAATTACCAAGGGTACCTAACACCCCATGCATATGCCACTCTTTGCCTTTCAAACATTGGCTTCCGGGTGGCTTGTGCTTCTTTGCGCATCAAGTTCTGCAGGCCTGGCCTGGCTCTTGTACCGCAAGGATAACCGATTTGCCGAAAGGCCCTGGAAATGGATTCTCCCAAGCCTTCGTTTTACAGGTTTATTTTTTCTGTTACTCCTGCTTTTATCGCCTTTTCTGGTTTTTAACAGCCAAAAGGAAGAAAAGCCCGCATTGCTGGTCTATTACGACAAAAGCAAATCCCTCCCCGATAGCATTGGCCGCAATTTGTATCCTGCTTTAGAAAAACAGCTTTCCAGCCTGGAAGATCGGTATGAAATCAGGTCTTTTGCGTTTGGTGAAAACGTGGTAAGCCTTGCAGACAGTGGATTAAAAAGCAGTTCTACCGATTTTGGTTCGCTTGTGGATCATGTAAATGATTTTCAAGGCAGCCGCCGCGTTTCTGCTGTGCTGGTGATTTCAGATGGTATTTTGAATAAAGGTATCAATCCACTGGCGAAAAAGCTGGTAAAAAGCCCTTCGCTATTCACGGTGGGCGTTGGAGACACCACGCCTTATGAGGATCTTAAACTTGGCCCCGTTCAAATCAATGAATCGGTGTTTATTGGCAGTGAATTCGGCATAGAAACCAGCCTGAAATGGAGTGGCAATTCGTCCGTAAACTGGTTGGCTACCTTGTATGAAGGCGATAACGCAATCCAGCGTAGGGAAGGGGTTCTGCGAGCAGGCAGTTCGTTTGCGAAAGTGGAATTTAAGGTTAAGGCAACTTCGCCCGGTATTAAAAATTACAAAGTTGTGGTGGCACCTGTTTCGCAGGAACGCAATATTGCCAACAACCAGGCCGTGGGGCTTACAGAAGTGGTGGACAATAGGAAATCCATAGCGCTGGTGCAACATGCTGCCCATCCGGATATCGCAGCCCTGGTGAGGGTTGTTGAAGGCAATGCGCGCTACCGTTTGATGCTCGCTGAACCTGGGTTTTTACCCGAACCTGCAGCGGCCGATATTTTCATTGTTCATGGCATTCCCACAGCAGATGCACGCGAGCAGGCATGGATAAAGCGAATAGCGGGCTCCGGTAAATCCATATGGTATATTGCATCCGTCCAAACCCAATGGAGCGCACTGGCATCACTGGCCGGGGGGCAGGTGCCAAACGGATCCGGAAAAACCGAGGATGTATTGCCGCAGGTTGCTTCCGATTTTTCTGAAATAGCCTTTGAACCTGAGGTTTTAAAACGCATCTCATCCTGGCCGCCGCTAAAAGTTGCTTTCGGTAAGTGGGAAACCAATGCCGGTCAACAGGTTTTATTGAAACAACGAATAGGTTCGGTTATTACCCAATATCCATTATTCTATTTAAGGGAAACGGGTAAGCAGCGTTCTGCATGGCTCACCGGCGAAGGACTTTGGCGCTGGAAAATGAAGGAGCTGGCCACCCACGGAGATAATCTGGCTTTCGAATCTTTGGTTTACAATACCCTGCAATATTTGGGAGCAACCGGAAACAATGTCCCTTTCGTGCTCACTAGCCTTAAAAGGGAATATCTCCAGGATGATGGGGTGATGCTGAATGCCACCCGGTACGATGCAGCAGGCAATGCCGATAATTCCATCCTCTGTGAATTGACCATTGAAGACAATAAACAGTTTCGCAGGTCCGTCAGGATGTCCGGGTTTGGTGGTGGATACCGCGCAGAAATAGGATCTTTGCCACCGGGAAATTACAAGGCTACAGCCACCCTCAAGGGCGGAGAGAAGCTGACAGCCGGTACGTCCTTTTTTGTCAATTCCATTTCCCCGGAGGCAAACCAAACCCAGGCTGATTTCGGCCTGCTGCGCAGGTGGGCGGGGCAAAACAACGGTGCATTTGCAGCTGCAAACCAGATTTCAGGCATCATCAAACAACTTGGAAGCGCAGAGCAGTCAAAAAAGATATTATATACCGAAACCAAGCTCACTGACCTCATCCATGCGAAGTGGTTCTTTTTAATTATCCTGATATGTTTCTCGGGTGAATGGTTTTTACGCAAATATCTTGGCGGTTATTAACGAAATTTGCAGCTAATGGCAAGGGTTGTTGTTGGATTAAGCGGAGGCGTAGATAGCAGTGTTGCTGCCTGGTTGCTGAAAGAGCAGGGCCATGATGTAATTGGCTTGTTCATGCGCAACTGGAATGATGCCAGCCCTACCCTGGAAGATGAATGCCCTTGGATTGATGATAGCCGGGATGCCATGATGGTAGCCGAGCAAATTGGCATTCCCTTTCAAATACTGGATTTAAGCAGCGATTACAAAACGCGCATTGTTGATTACATGTTTGCCGAATATGCTGCCGGAAGAACCCCGAATCCGGATGTGCTCTGCAACAGGGAGATAAAGTTTGATTTGTTTTTGAAAAATGCCCTGAAGCTCGGTGCGGATTTTGTTGCCACAGGACATTACGTCCGCCGGGAGGAAACCACAACTGAGCAGGGCAAAACCTACCGCCTTTTGCAGGGGCTGGATCCCGGTAAAGACCAAAGTTACTTTTTGTGTCAATTGAGCCAGGAGCAATTGGCTTATTCCTTATTCCCAATCGGCCATTTACAAAAGCCTGATGTGCGTCAAATAGCGGCACAGGCCGGTTTGGTTACCCACCAAAAGAAAGACAGCCAGGGGCTTTGCTTCATTGGCAAGGTTTCATTGCCCGATTTTTTACAACAGCAACTCAAGCCCAAAACAGGCAAGGTTGTATTGATTGATCGCGAACATCCTGAAGTAATGGCCCATATAACAAGGATGGAAGATCCCCTCTCTACCCCGGAAATACTGGCAAAAAGGCCTGTATTTACACCGGAAATGGGAAAAATTCTTGGGGAGCACCAAGGAGCCCATTATTACACCGTTGGCCAGCGCCGTGGTTTAAATATCGGAGGCACAGGATTGCCACTATTTGTGTTGCAAACCGATGTGGTCAGTAATACAATTTATGTAGGCCTTGGCGAAGACCATCCTGCCTTGTTGAGCAAGGCACTGCAAACCGATGCAAGTGGCATCCATTGGGTGAATCCGGCCTATAAGTTCGTGGTAAATGCCGACCACAAACTCAAGGCAAGAATCAGGTATCGGCAGGCACTGGTAGACTGTCAGATTAAAATGACAGAAAGCAGACAATTCTGCATCTTCGATGTGGCGCAGCGTTCTGTCACATCCGGGCAGTTTTTGGCGGTTTATTTCGGTGAAGAATTAATCTGCAGTGCAACGATAGACTGATTTTCGTCGTCTATCATTAAATTTGTCATAATTTATGATTCACCAAATCCGCGCTGTGATTAAGAGTGGGAACTATATGAAGTCCCTTTTGTTTGTTTCTTTTTTGATGGTTTTCAATGCGTTAAGTTCGCAGATATCATCAACAGGTAAGGTTTTTTACATGAGTTTCATGGAAATGGAGGCACGTTCCGGTGGTTATCCCGATTCATTGCTCATCTACATTACCTCGGAAAAAAATACCACGGTTGTTTTAGATAACCCACGTTTGGTAGGTTCTGCACAGACACTTACCATTACCGCAGGAATTGTAAACAGAAGGGCTGTGGATCCCCAATTCTACTATCCTCAGGGTTCTGAATTTTCTGCTTCAGACCTGAACAGCAAGCGAGGCTTACGTTTGGTGGCCAAGGATCCAATCAATGTGTATTGCATGAATTTGGAGCAAAACAGATCTGATGGAACATTTGTAATGCCTTATGAGTCTATTCCACAAGCGCCGGAGTTTTATGTAGCTGCCTTCACTCCAACACAAAGAACCGGAACTTTCGGTACAGGTCCATATATGCCTAGTCAGGCTGCAATTATCTGCATGGATAACAACGTCACAGTTGAAATAACACCAACTACGAGAACGAAAGGAGGTAAGGTTGCAGGAACAGCGTTTACCGTTTCTATGTCAAGGGGGCAGGTTTATCAGGTTCAAAGCAATGACGCTGATGGTAGCACAACCAATCCGGTTAGTTTACCAGGTGATTTGACAGGCACCCGCATTCGTGTGATAAATGGCTGTGGTAAAATCAATGTTTTCTGTGGTATGAGGTCGGTAAAAATACCCAATAACTCTTGCGGTGTTGCGGTGGATCATGTGTATACGCAACTTTTTCCTACCTCAGTTTTGGGCAAGAAACACGTGGTTATGCCTTTTAAAGACCAATCAAAGGGCTATGTAGTGAAGGTGATTGCGGTGAAGCCAAATACAAAAATATCGGTAGATGGGACCTACATTGGAAGCACCAGAAACGCAGGAACTTACTATTATTTGGATGTTACAACCTCAGTTGCTAGGTGCATCACCAGCGATAGCCCTGTGTATGTTGTGCAGTATATGAAAAATGGAGGTACCTGTGCCGGAACAACCGGAAACGTAGGTGATCCTGCAATCTTAATTATGCCGGACCAATCACAAAAGCTACTTAAAACACTGGTTGGAACCGCTACAACCAATAACATGAATAAGCACTATGTGAATATTTTGGTAACCACAAAAGCAAAATCAATTGTGAAACTGAATGGTTCCTTGGTGTCTTCAACCAACTTTACAGATGTTCCATGCGCCGGGCATTCATACGCCCAGATTAGTGTGGCAAACCCTTCATCCAACACCATAGAATGCGATTCCGGAATGATTGTGGTGGCCTATGGTGTAGGACAATATGAGAGTTACAGTTACTGTTCTGGTGCGTTGTTCGAAAACCTGGATTATGATTTCAGTATTACCCGGGCAAGTAAATGTCCAAAGTACCCGGTAAAATTGGCTGCATCCTGGCCCAAAACGGTTAAGCCTGCAGGTATAATCTGGGATTTTGGTGACAACACGCCCCGTGATACGGGTCGCAATGTTACCCATGAATTCTTGAAAACTGGTGCGTTTTATGTAACCATGAAGGTGATAGTGAAGGTTCCTTGCGGAGCAAATGACACATTCACACGAAGCAAAATTATCGATGTATTGCCAGGTCCTATCATCAATTTTCCGGATACCCTTATTAAGTGTGGTAGCGGAAAAATCAATGAAATTTTTGATGCAGGCGCAAGTGTAAAGTTTTTGCGCAAATGGCAAGACAGTTCTACCAATCGTTTCTATACGGCTACCAATACAGGCAAAGTTTGGTTAAGGGTAAAAGATACTTCAACCAACTGCTTCGCGTTTGACTCCACTGTTATTGTCAGGGCTACTCAGATAGATGCCAGAATTAAATACGATACTGCTTATAATTGTTTCAATGTTAATCGGTATGTGCTTTCAGACAGCACCAGCTATTTTGGCGACAGTCGGAAGAATGTTCTTTGGAAGCTCGCAAATCCATATAAAGCCGGTGATACAACCAGGCTAACTGGTTTGACATTTAGTAAAACTTTCGATACCATTGGTAACTATTACCTGGAGTACATTATTTACACCAAAAAAGGATGTTCTGATACCGTAAAAACAATCCTGAAAGTAAATGGAATGCCAACGGCAAAATTGTGGTCGGGAAAGCCCTTCTATTGCCAAAACGCCGGTTCTGACTTTATCGATTCAAGCGCAGGAGATGGTGGAATCGGAAAAACATTCTGGAACTATGGGGACGGGAAGAAAGATACTGTAACCACGCGCTATGGCCGGCATCAGTACAGTGCCTTTGATACTTTTATGGTTAACATGATTACACAAACCAGTTTTGGTTGTCGCGATACGCTGGATTCTGCATTTGTGGTGCATCCGACGCCCGTTTCTAAAATTACCAAAACAACCAATAATCAGTGTTTCAAACAAAATAGCTTTGATTTCTCGGACAATAGCTCTGCTTTGGCTTATGGAAGCTACAATAGGTTCTGGCGCTACAACGGTACCTCGTCGGTTGGGGTTTCATCGCTAACCAATGTTAAGTTTAAAGATACCGGCTTTTTCACCATCACCAGGGTTGATACCTCCAATTACGGATGTATGGATTCCGTGAAAACAACAATTTATGTTGCTCCGGAGCCAAAAGTGAAACTCGCCGTTACGGATAGCAACAAGTGTTTTAACCAGCATTTCTTCAACCTGGCTGACCAATCTGTAATTGGTTCGGGAACTGTTGCCACGCGCAAATGGACTTTCTCTGATGCCAGCAGTAGCACCTCCAAAACCATCAGTAAAAAGAAATTCTCAGCATGGGGTGTTTACACGGTTAAATTAATGGTAACTTCAGGTCTGGGTTGCAAAGACAGTGTCAGCAGAATCCTGGATGTAAGTCCTTCACCGCAATCGGCTTTCAGTGTAAACGATTCTATCCAGTGTTTAATTGGCAATAGCTTTAGCTTTGGCCCCGACAATATTTTGAATGTTACAGGGATTACCGTGAGCCACAAATGGGATTTTGGAGACAACTCCACCTCAACGGCTCAAAATCCTGTAATTTCTTATGCAGACACAGGTACTTACAAGGTTACTTATATAATGTCTACCAGCCTTGCCTGCCGCGATACCACAATCCATAAAATGAGGGTAGAGCCTTCTCCGAAGGCGCAATTCACCAACAGCCCTGACAGCACTTGCCTGGGTAAGTCGAAATTTGATTTTACCAATACCACCAATTTTAAAGGAAGTTTCACCAGCAATTGGTCATTGGGAGACGGAGCTACCGCTACAACCAAAGATGTGGTGCAAAAAGATTATACCTTGCCGGGTAACTATCCTGTGAAATTGATCGCAACCAGTGCGGCCGGATGTAAAGACTCCATCACCAAAAGGGTACTGGTATTCCCCATTCCGCAGGCCAATTTCAGCATCAACGACGATTTGCAGTGTTTGAATGGAAACAACTTTGTTTTCACGGAT
>CANKVN010000064.1 GCA_947487055.1 Flavobacteriales bacterium | reverse complement strand
TACCCATTAAAACAGGCTATTGATGACGATTGCGGTTTTTATGCCTTTTGCCCGGTTTTGCTTCGTAACTTTGCCCTACATGGAATTTCGCATCCGCATACACAAAAGCCTGTTGCTCTGCCTTTCCGCCCTGCTGCTCAGCACCGGCTACAAGGCTTATGACGACCTGTTTGAGTACAGCAAAAACCTGGAAATATTTGCCAATGCCTACAAACAGGTGGGTACCCATTTTGTAGACGAGGTAAATGCCGGAACCCTCATGCGCAAAGGGTTGGATGCCATGCTCGTTTCCCTGGATCCATATACCAATTACTACAGCGAATCCCAAACCGAAGAAGCCATGATCGAACGACAAGGCGAATACGGCGGTGTGGGTTGCCGTGTGATTATCCGAAACCGCTACCCTGTGGTGAGTGAAGTTTTTCGTGGCTACGCCTTTGCCCTTGCCGATATACGGCATGGCGATATCATCAAGTTTGTGGCCGGACAAGACATGGCCGGCAAAACCACCACCGATGTGGGAGCCATGCTGCGTGGCGCACCCAATACCTCCGTTACCCTTATTGTAGAACGCAACGGGCAGCGCCTGGAGAAGAAAATAACCCGCGTTTCTGTGCGCACCAAAAATGTGCCCTGGTCCGGCATGGTGAATGAACATACCGGCTACATCAAGCTCGATGAGTTTGGCCAAAACTGTGCCCAGGAACTGGAAACAGCCCTGGTAAACCTGAAGAAAAATCCGGGTATGAACAACCTCATCCTGGATTTGCGTGGCAACGGCGGCGGCTTGCTGGGCGAAGCGGTGAATATTGTGGGCCTTTTTGTAGGCGAAAAAAAGCTGGTGGTGAACATGAAAGGCCGCGGCCCCGAAAGCAACCGCAAGTGGATAACCACAAAACCCGCTGTGGCCCCAGATTTGCCCATGGTGGTGCTCGTGGATGCCCAAAGCGCCAGCGCCAGCGAAGTGGTGAGCGGCAGCCTGCAAGATATGGATAGGGCGGTCATCATTGGCCGCAACAGCTTTGGAAAAGGGCTGGTGCAAAATTTCTTTCCCTTGCCCTACCGCACCCAAATGAAAATAACGACCGCCAAATACTATACCCCGAGCGGCCGCTGTATACAACTGCTGGATTACAGCAAGCGCAACCCCGATGGCAGCGCCGGCACTATCCCCGATAGCCTCAGGCGTGCGTTTAAAACCGCCAGTGGCCGCACCGTGTATGATGGTGGCGGCATTCGGCCGGATGTGGTGGTGGATGAATTTAGCGGCGAACCCCTGATCAAATACCTCATCGATGAGCGTTTCTTATTCGATTTTGCCAACTATTACCGCAACAGCAACGAAAACCTTCCCGAAGCCGAACGCTTCGTTACCCAGGCCTCCTTTGATGCCTTTGGCAAACAATGCGCCACCAAACTGAAATCGCAGCTGCGCAAAAAGATGGAAGAGTCTTTGCAGGGCAGCGTGAAAGACGAAGAGCTGGTGAAAATGATCATGAACGGGGTTAGCGATGTGAAACTGGAAAAAGCCGTGCTGGACCACATAAACCACTGTGGCGAAGCCCTCATGTTCAGGATGGAAGAGGAGATTATTGCCCGCTATCCCGATGCCGAAAGGGAATACAAACACCGATTTGTGGGCGACCCCGACATTTCCTCAGCCATTAAAACCCTCAACAACCAGGACAACTACCGTAAAATACTGCGCAA
The DNA here is from genome assembly GCA_947487055.1 of Flavobacteriales bacterium. Lineage (GTDB taxonomy): Bacteria > Bacteroidota > Bacteroidia > NS11-12g > UBA955 > RGEC01. Next base: position 11,759 of record CANKVN010000064.1, on the reverse strand, counting down.
ATGATGCCCTGGTACGAATGGATATTGCTGCCGCTGGTAGGCGCCGCCGGGGGTTTCCTTGCCGGTATGCTCGGTGTGGGCGGTGGCATCATCTTCATTCCCCTGCTTACGTGGTTGTTCAGCCGTTTTGGCCTCGCCCCGGAAGAGGTTGTGCGTTTTACCCTGGCAAACAGTATTTTTCTGGTGGTGGTGAGTGGTCTGGTGGGCACACTTCGCCAGTATCGGCAACAGGCCTGGCAGTGGCAGAAAGTGCTGCGCATTGGCATCCCCGGTGCTGTGGCGTCATTTCTGCTAACCAAACTCATACAATATGGCGATTGGTACAGCAAGCCGCGCTTTCAAAGCGTTTTCCTGGTGTTTTTGTTGCTGGCCGTGGCAAACATGCTGTTTGGCAAAAAAACGGCAGATGAACAGGAAGAGAATGCTCCAAATCCAATGCTGGAAGGCTTTGTGGGAATCATTGCCGGAATGGTGGTGGCCCTAAGCGGGCTGGGCGGCGGTGTGGTTATGGTACCGCTTTTCAGGATGTTGCTGAAAATGCCAATGCGCCTCGCAACAGGACTTTCCCTAAGCATCATTCCGCTGCTGGGCCTGGCACCGCTGCTGGGATACCTTTTGCCAAAAGAAGCGCCGCATTTGCCGGTATGGCAAAGCGGATACATTGCATGGCCCTACGCCATACCCATGGCCGTTGGTGTGGCGGTCTTTGCTACCCTGGGGCTGAAAGCAGCCAAACACGTTTCTGAAACCACCCTGAGGCTTATCTTTGCATCACTCTCCGGAGTCGTTATTCTTAAAACCCTTTATGACATCATCTTCCACCATGGTTAAATACGTATTGCTGGCAACCTGCTGCTTGTTTCAGCTGAATTTGTTTGCCCAAAAACCAGACCCACAAAGGCTTTTCCGCCTGAAATCCGATATTTCTTACCTGGCTTCCGATGCGCTGGAAGGCAGGCAAACCGGCTCTCCAGGCGAAATGATGTCAGCCAATTACATCGCAGGCCAGATGAACAATGCCGGACTGCGCCCGCTGACCGGGGATTGGTACCAAAACTTTGAAATCGTGAAACTGCGCCTCGCCAAAGCCCAGTGCGAGCTCGCTTTCCTGAGCCCCACCGGCGAAGCCATGATGCTGAAACTGAACGAAGATTTTTATCCCATCAGCCAGTCGGGAAACAACGACAGTGCTGAAGGCATGGTGGTGGATTGCGGCTATGGCCTGGTACTGCGTGACAGCAGCAACCGCGACGATTTCGCTGCAGCCGGCGATTTGAAAGGCAACATTGCCATCATCAGGCTGGGTTTTCCCGGCGATGCCGAAAATCCAAAAGGACCCTTGGCGGCGGTGGCGAATATCAATACCAAAATCAGCGAGGCCGTTGCCCATGGCGCTGCGGGCATCCTCTTTCTGTCGGGCAGTTCCGCGGCAGATGTTCCCAAAGGCGAACTGGCGAGATATGGTAAAACATACAATATGCCCGTTTTCTTTCTTAAAACACGCCTTGGCAATGAGTTTCCTCGCGGTGTGCGCATGGTGATGAAAAGCAAAATAGCCGTGTTAAAAGCCACTGCACACAATGTGGTGGGTGTGGCCGGGAAATACAAACGCAAGAAAAATACCATTGTGATTTGCGCCCACCACGACCACCTGGGTTTCAACGAGTTTGGCGGAAGCCTCTATACCGGTCCTTTGGCCATCCACAACGGAGCCGATGACAATGCCAGCGGTGTTGCCGCCATGCTGGAACTGTCGCGCAGCCTTAAAGGACTAAAATACAAGAAAAACAACCTGGTTTTTGTTGCCTTTAGCGGCGAAGAACTGGGTTTGCTGGGTTCCAAACACTTTGTGCAACAATGCCCGGTGCCCAAAAAGAAAATCAACTATGTGGTAAACATCGACATGTTGGGAAGGCTGGATTCGCAAAACAAAACCCTGATGATAAACGGTGCAGGAACCAGTCCAGCATGGAAAACCACCCTTTCAGCCCTCAAAACCGATACCGGTGCCGTGCGCATTGCCACCACCGAAAGCGGCCTGGGGCCGAGCGACCACGCTTCGTTTTACCTGGAAGGCATTCCGGTGCTGCACTTCTTTAGTGGCCAGCATGCAGATTACCACAAACCCAGTGATGACGAAAACAAAATCAATTACCAGGGAATGGCAAACGCCATTGCCGTGATGGAACAGGTAATCGCTGCCAATACCGGAAAACAAAAATTGCCCTTCACCAAAACCAAGGATGCCACACCCGGCAGGAGCAACTTTAAGGTTACCCTTGGCGTCATGCCTGATTATACCTTCACCGGCGCGGGCATGAAACTGGATGGCGTAACCGATGCAAGGCCTGCCATGAAGGCCGGGTTGCAGCGCGGGGATATCATTCAGCGTGTGGGAAACATCACCATCAACAGCGTTATGGATTACATGAACGCATTATCCGCTTTCGAAAAAGGCCAGAAGGCCGAGGTATCGTACCTTCGCGACGGAAAAACCATGACCACCACTGTGGAATTTTGAATTTATGAAGATTATTGACCATATCCGCGGCGCGAAAAAAACGTTATTTTCGTTTGAAATCCTCCCACCGCTTAAGGGTGCTGATATTGCTACGCTATGGCAAGGCATCGATCCGCTGATCGCGTTTAACCCCGCTTTTATCGACGTAACCTACCACCGCGAGGATTTTATCCTCCGTACCAAAAACGATGGTGCCATGGAAAAGGTGAGTACCCGCAAACGGCCCGGTACGGTTGCCATCTGTGCTGCCTTGCAACACAAATACAAGGTTGATGCGGTTCCCCATTTGATTTGCGGCGGATTCTCCCGGGAGGATACCGAAAACGCCCTCATTGACCTGGATTTTCTTGGCATCGACAATATTCTGGCCTTGCGTGGCGATGCCCGCAAAGGCGATACCCACTTCATTCCCGAGCCCGATGGGCACAAAAATGCGCTGGACCTGATTCACCAGATTCGAAACATGAACGCCGGCATTTACCTGGATGAAGAATTAACAAACCCCCGCGATACGCACTTCTGTATCGGTGCTGCAGGTTATCCCGAAATCCACATGGATGCGCCCAATGCGGAAACCGACATGAAATACCTGAAGCGCAAGGTGGAAGCCGGCGCCGACTTTATCGTTACCCAAATGTTTTTCGACAACCGCCATTACATCGATTTTGTGAAGCGCTGTCGCGAAAATGGCATTCAGGTTCCCATCATTCCGGGTATTAAACCCTTGAGCACTGCCAAGCAGATAGCGGTATTGCCCAATATCTTCCACATCGATATTCCCGAAGACCTGAAAAAGGCCGTTGCTGCTGCCAATGACGACAAGTCGGTAAAGCAAATCGGTACGGAATGGGCCATCATGCAATGCAAGGAATTGATGCAGATAGGTGCACCGGTGCTGCATTTCTACACCATGGGCAAGAGCGAACAAACAGGGGCCATTTGCCAGGCCATTTTCTAATGATTGGAACAGTCATCAAAAGCACAGGCAGCTGGTATAAACTGCTGGATGAAGACGGAAAACGCTGGGATGCCCGGATACGCGGCAAGATAAGGCTGCAGGAGGCCGACACCAGCAATCCGGTTGCCGTGGGCGACAGGGTGCATTTTCTTCCGGATCCGCAGTTCCCCGATACTTGCTCCATTACCGCCATTGAAGACCGCCGCAACTGGGTAATCCGCAAAAGCAACAAGCTCAGCAGCCGCAGGCAAATCATTGCCACCAATATCGATCTGGCGGTTATGGTGGCCTCGGTGGCCGCGCCGCGCACCTCCACAGGCTTCATCGACCGCTTTTTGGTTTGCTGCGAAGCTTTTCACATTCCCGCCTTGCTGTTTATCAATAAAACCGATTTGCTGCCCGAGGCCGGCCTTGAATTGCTGCATCACCTCAACGGCATATACACCAACGCCGGCTACGAAGTGATGAACGGTGTTGCCAGCGAAGGAACGGGTGTGGAAGCGCTCAAAACCAGAATTTATGGAAAAACCGTGTTGTTTGCCGGCCACAGCGGGGTAGGGAAGAGCACTTTGCTCAACGCCATGTTCCCATTGGCCGAAGCAAGGGTAGGCAAAATATCTGCTTCCCACGAGAAAGGCACCCACACCACCACATTTGCCGAAATGCATGTGTTTGAAGGGCATACGGGCATCATCGACACCCCCGGTATCCGGGATTTTGGGCTGGTGGATATTGAACCCAAAGAAAGCGGCCAGTATTTTCCGGAATTCAGGCCTTTTTTGCCTGCCTGCCGCTTCAACGACTGCACCCACACCAATGAACCCGATTGCGCGCTTCAAGCGGCTGTAAGGGCTGGTAAAGTGCCCGAGGAGCGGTTTTATTCGTACCTGAGCATATTGCAGGGCGACGATGTGTTTAGTTGAGCCTGGGGAAACCGGCAAACCCCAAGGAATACCTGGCAGATAAGCTGGTAGGGAAAATAGAAAAAAACAAATAAAAAAAGGCGGTATCGCGCCGCTACAACCCGCTGTCCTTGCTGCCTTCCGGCCCTGGGGAATTTTACGGGGAGCTGGCCGTACCGCCGGTGCAAAGATAAGGGGTTTGGCGTTTATTAGTCTAATTGTTTATTGGATTATTGGGAAACACTTTTCTGCCCCGTACCATTGTTTAAACCGTTGAAACGGTTTGGGGATGTGTTGCCCTCCATAGGCCACGGTTTAAACCGTGGCCTATGGAGGCAGGGTATGTATTTTGATGATTTATAATTACTGGCGAATGGTGAGGTTAGCCGCTTGGCGTGGTGGCGGATTCGGAGCACAAAACTGTCAACCAGCACTGAACTTAAATAGAAGCACAAAGTTCTAAGTTTACACGTCACCCCGCCTGACGTAAAACGACTGTTAACGTCTAGCCTCCTACGTTTATTCTGTTTTAACTCCACTTTTATTCAAGTTTATCGGTTCTCTAATTAAGTCCAAGTAAAGATTAGAATGTGACACTTTAAATCCAAAGTCCCTTTGAAAATATCCCCTCAATACATTAACGTAATTTTGGCTAAGTCTTGGGTCTAGTGTATAGTTTTTTGTGTAACTAGTTATTTCTGTCTGTGCATGAAAAACAGAAGTCTCTTCATTTTTTATATGCGGTATTACCATTATTCTAACTTCATCTTCATACATGAATGGTTTTCGTTTTTTCAACAGCAGCTTGATTTGATGTTGTCCAATTTTGGAGTTATTTATCTCGTCAATTAAACCTTTTTTGTCAAAAGAAATTTTGTGAAATTCTCTTGTGATTTGATAACTAACCTTTCCAATATAAACATCTGCGTCTGGAATCCTGTCAAGGAAGTTTGTAAGTAATTTTTCTGTGTCAAAGGTCAATCGTATGCCATCTTTTTTTGGGGCATAAACTTTCCAATAAGCTTCACTACTGTCTGTTCCTGAAACACAAACTGCAAATACTCTGTCTTTTATTGGTAGTTTGAATTTTTTAGTGTTGACTAAAAAATCTCTTTCAATAAAAAACTTTTCGAATGGGTCAGTCCATTTAGTTGGATTAACAAACGCAAATTTCCTTGTCTTTAAAACTTCAATAAATCTGTCAAGAGTAGTAAAACGATAAACTCTTTTATAGTCTTTCAAAAATGTCTCCCTAGTAAGGTTAATAAAATGTATTGCCATATTATTTATTATTGTTATTGTCTGTTTTGTCGTAAAGGTCCCAATAACCTACCTCTTCCAGCAACAAACCTGCACATATTCCCTACCCTCGCCTGGATACATAAAGCAACAATCCCGCTTCTCATATACGACAAAAATAACAGAATAAAATCAAATAAACAAGTTTTTTTGGTGGTTTAGTGCGGTGGTGCCGGTTTGCGGGTGATGCGGAGCCGGCATCCTTGCAATGGAAGCCCTGTGGTTGTCCTAATTGTAAATTGGTGTAAATTTGAAACCGCATGGCAAAAACCGAATTGGAATTCAACAAAAACGAGGACCTGAACAAACAGGCATGGGATGCTGTAAAGCACAAGCTGTCTGTTATTCATGCCGGGGGTGGCAGCAAAGCCGCCGCCAAGCAGCGCGAAAAAGGCAAAATGCTCTGCCGCGAGCGCGTCGATTACCTCCGCGATACCGATTCATCATGGATCGAAATTGGAGAATTTGCCGGATATGACATGTACCCCGAGCATGGCGGTTGCCCCGCCGGTGGCGTTGTGGCAGGTATAGGCTATGTCTCCGGAAGGCAATGCGTGCTGGTGGCCAACGATGCTACCGTAAAAGCCGGTGCCTGGTTTCCCATCACCGGGAAGAAAAACCTGCGTGCCCAGGAAATTGCCATGGAAAACCGCCTGCCCATTATCTACCTCGTAGACAGCGCAGGGGTTTACCTGCCCATGCAGGACGAAATTTTTGCCGATAAGGAACATTTTGGCCGCATTTTCCGCAACAATGCCATCATGAGCAGCATGGGCATTACCCAGATAGCCGCAGTGATGGGAAGCTGCGTTGCCGGTGGTGCCTACCTGCCCATCATGAGCGACGAAGCCCTGATTGTGGACAAAACAGGCTCCATATTTTTGGCCGGCAGCTACCTCGTGAAAGCCGCCATAGGCGAGGATGTTGACAATGAAACCCTCGGTGGTAGCACCACGCAAACCGAAATTAGCGGTGTTATCGATGACAAATTCCCCGACGACAAAAGCTGCCTGGAACGCATCCGCTTTCTCATGGATAAACTGGGTAAGTCCGAAGAAGCCGGTTTTAGCCGCGTGAAACCCGCTGCCCCAAAGGAAAATCCCAAAGAAATCTGGGGCATACTTCCTGCAGACCGTGCCAAACCCTACAAAACCCTGGACATCATTCACCGCCTGGTGGACAACAGTGAGTTTGAACAATACAAAGAAGATTACGGCAAAACCATCATCTGCGGCTATGGCCGTATCGATGGCTGGGCGGTGGGCATTGTGGCCAACAACCGCGAACTCTCCAAGGCCAAAAAGCCGGGAGGCAGTACCGAAATGCAGTTTGGGGGCGTTATCTACAGCGACAGTGCCGACAAGGCTGCGCGCTTTATCATGAACTGCAACCAAAAGAAAATACCCCTGGTGTTTTTGCAGGATGTAACCGGTTTTATGGTGGGAAGCCGCAGCGAACAAGGCGGTATCATCAAGGATGGTGCTAAAATGGTGAACGCCATGAGCAACAGCACCGTGCCGAAATTCACCATTATTATGGGCAACAGCTACGGAGCAGGCAACTACGCCATGTGCGGTAAGGCTTACGATCCCCGCCTCATCGTGGCCTGGCCATCGGCCAAAATAGCCGTGATGGGTGGTGAACAAGCCGCCAAGGTGTTGCTGCAGATAGAGGAAATGAGCCTCAAAGCAAAAGGGCAGGAGATTACCCCCGAAGCCAAAAAAGCGCTGCTGGACAAAATCACCCAGCGCTACGAAAACCAAACCACACCCTACTATGCGGCATCGCGGTTGTGGGTAGATGCCATCATCAACCCGGTGGAAACCCGTACCTGGATCAGCATGGGCATTGAAGCCGCCAACCACGCACCCCTGAAGCCTTTCAGCGTGGGTGTTTTACAAACCTGATATAACAATTAAATAAGCATGGCCGAAAAAGAACCCCGCAGAAGTTTCCTGGCCCGACTGGGACTGGGAATAGCAGGTGCTGCAAGCCTGCCGGTCATTGGCGTGGCCAAAGCATTAAAAAAAGAAGAAGACATGAGCAATCCAATCAAACGCACCATGCAACTGGGCTTTCAGTGGGAAACCCTGGACCCGTTTTTGTTTTGTGTGCACCACGAAGACTATTTCCCCAAAGGCAATGAGCACATGGCTCCCGAACCTGAACAGCTGAAAGGCCGTTCTATCGGCGATGATTTCATCATCAAAGATGGCTGGCGCATGTACCATGGCGATACCGTTCCCGGTTTTCCGGGCCATCCGCACCGCGGCTTCGAAACCATTACCGTGGTGCGCCGTGGTATGGTCGACCATGCCGATTCGCTGGGGGCTGCCGGCCGCTACGGCGATGGCGATGTACAATGGATGACCGCTGGCAAAGGCGTTCAGCACTCCGAGATGTTTCCGCTCATCAACCAGGATAAGGAAAACACCATGGAACTGTTTCAGATCTGGTTAAACCTGCCCAAAAAAGACAAAATGGTGGACCCGCATTTCAAGATGCTCTGGGGCAATACCATTCCCAAATATACCGCAACAGACGCTAGGGGTTTGCAAACCGTGGTGGAAGTAATTGCGGGTAAACTGGCCGATCAGCAGGCGCCTGCGGCACCGCCAGATTCATGGGCCTCCGCTGCCGATAACCATGTGGCCATCTGGAACATTGCCATACCTGCAGAAGGCCAATTTGTGCTGCCTGCCGCCGGTGAGGGCATCAACCGCATGCTCTATTGCTATGAAGGCGATGCCTTAACCCTTTCGGGATATGCGCTGAAAGCCTACCATGGTGCCGAACTCGATGCCAGTGCAGATGTGGTCATCCAAAACGGAACCAAAGCCGCCAAGATCCTCATTTTGCAGGGCAAACCCATCAATGAGCCGGTAATCCAGTACGGCCCGTTTGTGATGAATACCAAAGACGAGATTTACCAGGCGTTTCAGGATTACCACGCCACGCAGTTTGGCGGCTGGCCCTGGCCCAAAACCGGGCAGGTACACGACCGCAGCAAAGGCCGCTTTGCCTTGCATGCCGATGGTAAGGAAGAATTGCCGGGTTAAAGTTCGCTGATTACCTGTTTTCGGGTATTATGAAATCCAGGGCATCTTTCATTTGCCTGCGCCATTCCGTTTCGTTGTGGTCAGCACCTGAATACACAATGGTTTTCCAGTTTTTGCCAAAAACATAGCTCCGCTTTTTCATGATGGCATCAACCTTCTTCTGGTGCGGACCATACAACGAATCCAGGTAGCCGGTGCCGTGGGCAAAAAATATGTTGTGATTGACAGGCGAAGGCAGTTTTTGGGCTAAATACCGCTGAAACGCAGCAGGCGCAGCAGGATAGCGCAGATGGGACGTACCCGGCCAGTGCGTGGAAAGACAAATGGCTTTGCCAAACACATCCGGATATTCGCAGAGCGCATACCAAGAGATAAGTCCGCCCATACTGGCCCCTGCGATGATGGTGTTTTCAGGGTTTGTTGCCTGCGCGAATCGTTTTTCAATGTAGGGTTTCAGTTCTTTTACCAAAAATTTGAGGTAGGCATCCGAACTGGCGGTGCCTTCACTGCCAAAAAGGGGCACAAAACCTCCGATTTTGTTGATGATGCTGTCTTTATCAGCCTCTGCCATATACTGATCCCATACCTTTTGCGGAAAATAATCGCCACTGCGGTTTTTGCCGTCGTTCCAGATGCCCACCACGATGGCCTTTTGGGAACGTGCAGCAATAAGCTCATCAATACCCCACTCCTGCTTGTTCCATGTGACGCGGCTGTCAAACAGCATTTGCCCGTCGTGCATGTAGATTACAGGAAGCGATGTCCCGGGCTTGTAGCCTTCCGGCAGCCATACCGCCACCCGGTGCGGCGCGGTGTAGTGCGATGGGAAATACCCAAGTTGAATGAGTTTCCCGCTCGAAACGTCTGGATCTCTTTGCCGCCGAAGGGTCCCGGTTTGTATGGCCTCCCAAGTCAATGCCGGACTCCAGAAAGTATTGGGCATCATGGTAAACAACACCGCCGAATCTTCAAAAGCCAGGCTGTAGTTGAATTGCATGCCCGGACTGCCTTTGCTATATGACAGGTAATTTGCAACAAACCTTGCGGGCAGTTTTAAACTGTCGTAACCGGTAATAGTGGCCATACCGGCTGCGCTGTCTTCCACGGTAAGCGTGAGGGTGTCGTAGTGCTTCTCGTATCCGGAAGTTGAAATGAGCGTCATGGAATAGGCCTTTTTGCTTGTTCCGGAAAACCCTTTGGGAGAAGGGTAAATGCTGATTTGCCGCGTATACCGGTTTCCCTCGGTTTTACTGCCCGGATACACCAGCACAGAACCTTCAAATGTGCCTAAAAAACGCACAGGAAGCCCGCCTCCGGCATTTTGGGCATGTAGCAACCCAATTCCATGCAAGCACGCAAAAAAAGCTATTGCAAGTCCTTTAATCATGTTTGCCAAAATTAACACAAAACCTCTCCAATGGGGTTACTTTTGCATTTCTTTTAGAAACGAACATGGGAACAAATTATCTATCCATAGAAAACCTATACAAAACCTGGCATGACCGACCCGTGCTGGAGGGCATTTCATTTGGCATAGATAAGGGCGAAAAGGTAGCGCTGGTAGCCGGAAACGGCCAGGGGAAGAGCACCTTGCTGAGCATCATTTGCGGCAAGGAAACCCCCGATTCCGGGCAATCCATCATCCGAAAAGATATTGCCATGGGGTTTTTGCCCCAGGAGCCCGAGCTTAATCCTACCCAAACCATCCTGGAAAACGTACTGCAGGAGCAAACCCCAGTTTCCCGCGCAGTGGCAGAATACGAGCGTGCCCTGCTGTTGCAGGAAAAGGATCCAAGCCCTGCAGCCCTGCAAACCCTGCAGTCGGCCACCGAAACCATGAACCGGCTGGAAGCCTGGGATTATGAATATCGGGTGAAACAGATACTTAGTCAGTTGAATATCCTTGAGGTTCACCAACTGGCAGCCTCCCTCAGCGGTGGTCAGCGCAAGCGGGTGGCATTGGCCAGAATCCTGATCAGTGAGCCCGATTTGCTTATCCTGGATGAACCCACCAACCACCTGGACCTGGATATGATTGAGTGGCTGGAAGAATACCTCACCCGCCGTGATATTACCTTGCTGCTGGTTACCCACGACCGCTATTTCCTTGACCGCGTTTGCGAACGCATCATCGAACTGGATCAGGGCAAAATATACCATTATAAGGGCAATTACAGCTACTTCGTAGAAAACAAAGCCCACCGCGAGGAGGTTTTGGCAAGCGAAGCCGAAAAAGACCGAAACCTTTTCCGCCGCGAACTGGATTGGGTGAGGAGGATGCCCAAAGCCCGAACCACCAAGAGCAAAAGCCGCGTCGATTCCTTTGATGTGCTGCAGGACAAGCTCAAAGGGGTAAAGCGGAAAAATGAAATGAACATCACCATGCGCATGGAGCGGCTGGGGGCCAAAATCCTGGAGCTGCACCATGTGAAGAAAGCTTTTGGTGACCTGAAGATACTGGAGGATTTCAACTATGTTTTTCGCCGTGGCGAAAAGGTAGGCATAGTAGGCCCCAACGGGGTGGGTAAATCCACGCTCCTGAACATGATCATGGACCAGGAATCACCCGATGCCGGAAAAATCATCACCGGCGATACCATGGTGTTTGGCTATTTCAGCCAGCAAACCTTTAAGGTAGACGACAGCAAAAAGGTGATTGACGTGGTGCGCGATGTGGCAGAGTGGATTCCGATGGCCAATAACCACAAACTCACAGCGTCACAATTGCTGTTGCGGTTTGGTTTTTCCTACGAAAAACAGTGGGATTTTGTGTCCAAACTATCCGGCGGTGAAAAACGACGCTTGTTTCTGCTGTCTGTGCTGATGAAAGCCCCAAACTTCCTGATTCTTGACGAACCCACGAACGACCTGGATATAGAAACCCTGGGCGTGCTGGAGCAATTCCTGCTCGATTATGAAGGGTGCGCCATTGTGGTAAGCCACGACCGCTATTTTATGGATAAAGTGGTAGACCACCTGTTTGTTTTTGAAGGCCAGGGCATCATCCGCGATTTTCCAGG
>CANKVN010000063.1 GCA_947487055.1 Flavobacteriales bacterium | reverse complement strand
TCACTTATGGTTTCGGTTCCAGCCCAACCACCTATGAAGGTAACGTTTTTGTAGATAACACCCTTTACTATTGGGGCTTCTACTATGGCACTACCAATGTAAATATGAAGTACACCAACAACCACATATTTGCACCAAACTCTGGTTGGGGAATGTATTCTTACTACCCAAGTGCAGGTTATGTATATGATTATAATTCATGGAGAACAGCAGGTGCCGGTGGACAGATTGGTGACATTTACACCAACCCAATGTTTGTGAATGTAACCACGCGTGACCTTCGCACCCAGGAATTTTTCACCCAGAACAACATTCCTACCACTACCAGTGCTCCTAAAGAAAATAATGGCAAAGACCGCAACAAGGTTATGTCAGACCGCGGTGCAGTAGAAAACTTCATGGATATCCAGGCAGTTAATTCTAACTTGTCTGTACCTTCAAGTGTTTGTGCAGGCTGGGAACAGAACCTGTACATTACAGCAAAAAACCTGTTTACAACAGATACAGCCTACAATTTCAATGTTGCCTATTCATACACCGGTGGACCTAAAATCACCCAAAAGGTAACCAAGAAGCTGTTAACCAACGATACCGATCGCGTAACGTTCGCATTGCCTATTCGCCTTAATGCTATCGGTGTTACCCGTGTTGCTTGTTACATTGACATTCCAGACGACAACACCGCAAACGATTCATTCGTATTCGTTACCACTGTTAAGCCAGCTCCAGGCGGAGGAAAATACAGCAAAGGATCTACACCTTCACAGGCATTTTATCAGTTTAGCAGAGCTAACGATGTAACCCAAATCAACAAAGCTGTTTACTACAACGTAAACGCCCCTAGCGCATACAGCAACAGCAGCTATTGGGATGGTACCGGTTCTTCTACCGGAAAATCCTGGACTGCTTCCGTTTATGCAGTTACTGCAAGTGGTGCCTTGTTGACTGGTTCTACCAGCATAAGCAAACATGCTACAGGATCTAACGATTTGGAAGTGAAGTTTGAAACATCAAGCACTACCTACGAAGACAGCATGCTTACCGTTGTAACCAAAATCACAGACTTAAACAATGGTTGCGATACATTGATTAAGCGTAATATTTTGATTTACCCAACCATCGTTCCTGACTTCAAATACCCAAGCAAAATTTGTGATGGTGAAACTGTTCCTTTCGATCAGGCCAGCACTGTGCGTAGCGGTTCAATGGAATTCTTCTGGAATTTCGGAACAGGTGTAGCTGCTGATACTTCAGCTGCTCCTTCACCAGTATTCCAATTCCCTAAGCCAGGTACTTACCGTGTTAAAATGTATGCACGTACCTTGCCTTATGGATTCCTTTCTGTTGATAGTGCAGATATCGTGGTAAGCCCAATCCCAACCGTTAAATTCACCAAGCTGAATGCTTGCGAAGGCCAGGATTTGGTATTCAACAACCAAACCAATCCTCTCACAGGTGTAAACTGCAACTGGAACTGGGGCAATGGTCAAAACAAAAATGACAACAGCACTTCAGTTAAATACAAGTACAGCACTGCAGGTTCTTACTTGGTAACCCTTACCGCCAACCTTAACGGCTGTATTGGTTCTTCAAGCCAGCGTGTATATCAGTTCCCTTCGCCTAAAGCCGGATTCACACAAATGGCTGGCAAGTGCGACAATGACGAGTACATGTTTGAAAACAAAACCAGCATTTCTGCCGGTACCTTTGGTTCATATTGGAATTTTGGTGATAACACCTACTCTACAGAAGATAACGTAACCAAGATTTTCGGTACCCCAGGCACCAAGAGTGTTAAAATGGTTACAACAAGCGTATTCGGTTGCAAAGACAGTTCTACCCAAAGCATCAGCGTATTGGAAAGTCCTAAAGTGTCTTTCGTAAACACCCCTGCATGCTCACGCACTGCAACTGAGTTCACCAATACCACAGCAACCGTTGGTGGTGCAGGTGGCGCAGTTAAAACATACAGCTGGAATTTTGACGATGGCGGAACTTCCACTTTGGAAAGTCCATCACACAGCTGGAGCGCACTTGGTCCTAAGAATGTACGATACAGCATTGAGTTGATGAATGGTTGCAAAAACGCTTTCACCAAATCATTGAACGTAGGTATTCAGCCAAAAGCTGCTTTCATTGCACAAGATGTATGTCTGGGCAAACCAATGGTATTTGATAACACCAGTACCTGGCCTCAGGGTGACATCAGCTGGTTGTGGAACTTCGGTGATGGCACCACTTCTACTTCTTCTAAGCCTGTTCACACCTACAACAAATCATTCGGTCCTAACGTAACCTTGTATGCCAGCATTGCTGGTGGTTGCACCGACTCTATTGTAATCCCTGTTAACATTTTCGAAGGCCCTCGCACTTGCGACTTCACCGTTAACACAGATTACGCTTTCGGTTTCCGTGGTGTTAAAATGAATCCTTTGAATGCTGCTACTGGCGTTGCCGGTGGTCAGGATAAGGTAGAATACAACTGGATCTTCCAGGGTGGTGGTACCAACAAAACTACCGGTGTTAATGCTGAAACCCAGTATGACTTCCAAACCGATGGTGTTTATGATGTAACCATGCGTGCAAGGTCTACTTCTGCTCCTTTCTGCGAATGTTCTGTTACCAAGAAAGTGGTTATGGATCGTTTGGCTGTGAAGGATTTGGAAAGTACCGGCGTTGCTGTATTCCCTAACCCTAACAATGGTCAGTTCAACCTGTCTGTGAAGAGCAGCTTCGGTAAGAACCTGAACATCGTAATCACGTCTATGTCTGGCGCAGTTGTTAAGCAAATCAACACCGAAAACAACGGTTTGATCAGCATCAACAGTGGCAACCTTGCAGATGGCGTTTATTCAGTACGTGTTAGCTCTGGTGAAAACACTGCAGTTCGCAGAATCACCATCAGCAAGTAATCGAATATCAACCCCAACAAAAAAGGCTCCGCATGCGGAGCCTTTTTTGTTGGGGTTCACTGGCAGCTGTGCCGTCCTAAAATACGTTTATTTGTTGCCCGCTTACAAGGCAATTAAAAAAAGCGCCCGAGGTATCGGGCGCTTTTTTATTGCAACAGCGGTTGATTTATTTTGCTTTAGCCTCTTTGGTTTTGGCAGAGGCAAAGGTTAACTCTTCAGCGCCTTTTTTGTAATCTACTTTTAACTCACTACCCTCTTTCAGGTTACCTTTCAGCACTTCTTCAGCAAGTGGTTCTTCCAAATACCGCTGCAATGCACGTTGCAATGGCCTTGCTCCAAAGTCAGGGTCGAACCCTTTTTCTGCCAAAAATTCTTTGGCAGCTTTGGTCAGGTTAATCACATAACCCAGGTCTGAAATACGCTTCAGCATTTTCGCCATACGCAAATCAAGGATATGGATGATCTCATCCTTGCCCAAACTGTTAAACACGATGATATCGTCTACCCGATTCAGAAACTCCGGGCTGAAGAACTTTTTAAGCTGCCCTTCGATAACCTGTTTGCTTTCTTTTTCCTTGCCGGTTTCTTTGGTGGTGGTTGCAAAACCCATACCGGTACCAAAATCCTTGAGGGTGCGCGATCCGATATTGGAGGTCATGATAATAACCGTATTCCGGAAATCGATTTTGCGACCAAGGCTGTCGGTCATTTGCCCTTCATCCAGCACTTGCAGCAACAGGTTGAACACATCGGGATGGGCCTTTTCTACTTCATCAAACAATATAACGCTGTAGGGTTTTCTCCGCACTTTTTCGGTCAGCAAACCACCCTCTTCATAGCCCACATAACCGGGAGGGGCACCAACCAGGCGGCTCACGGCAAACTTCTCCATGTATTCACTCATGTCGATGCGGATCATGGCATCGTCTGAATCGAATAAAAATTCGGACAATGCTTTTGCAAGCTCGGTTTTACCCACTCCTGTCGGCCCCAAAAATATAAATGACCCGATAGGCCTGTTTGGTTCTTTAAAGCCTGCACGCGTGCGCTGAATGGTCTTGGTAAGCTTTTCAACAGCTTTATCCTGCCCCACTACCCTACCTTTTATGGTATCGGCCATTTTCAGCAAACGACGGCTCTCATCTTCAGCCATGCGCTTCACCGGAATACCGGTCATCATGCTTACCACATCTGCGATATCATCCTCAGAAACGGTAAATTTCTCATCGCGGGCTTGTGCTTCCCATTGCGCCTTGGCTGTTTCCAGTTCTTCCAAAAGACGCTTCTCGGTATCCCTGAGCTTGGCGGCTTCCTCAAAGTTCTGGCTCTTCACCACACGGTTTTTCTCGTGCTTGATATCTTCTATTTTGCTCTCCAGGCTCACAATTTCTGAAGGCACATGGATATTGCTGATGTGCACCCTTGCACCGGCTTCATCGAGGATATCGATGGCTTTGTCCGGCAGATGCCTGTCGCTCATATACCTAACGCTAAGTTCTACGCAGGCCTTCACCGCTTCCGGTGTGTATACCACTCCGTGGTGGTCTTCATACTTCTCGCGAATATTGTTTAGGATTTCCACACTCTCTTCAGGGCTGGCGGGCTCAATCATCACCATTTGGAAACGGCGTTCCAGTGCCCCGTCTTTCTCGATATACTGGCGGTACTCATCCAGCGTAGTGGCACCAATGCACTGGATTTCTCCGCGTGCAAGGGCAGGTTTGAACATGTTGCTGGCATCCAGCGAACCGCTAGCACCGCCGGCACCTACAATGGTGTGAATTTCATCAATGAATAAAATCACATCATCGGCTTTTTCAAGCTCCATCATCAGGGCTTTCATGCGTTCTTCGAACTGCCCGCGGTATTTGGTTCCGGCCACCATGCTGGCAATATCCAGGCTCACCACCCTTTTATTGAACAAAATCCGGCTCACCTTGCGCTGAACAATGCGAAGGGCCAAACCCTCGGCAATGGCTGTTTTACCAACCCCCGGTTCACCAATCAGCACGGGATTATTCTTTTTCCTGCGGCTTAAAATCTGGCTTACGCGCTCAATTTCTTTTTCCCTTCCTACGATGGGATCAAGCTTTCCGTCTTCCGCGGCTTTGGTTAAATCCCGGCCAAAATTATCCAGCACGGGGGTTTTGCTCTTCCCTTTACCACGGCGTGCTTCGGTTGCTTTTTGTTCTTCGCGGTAGAAATCTTCAGGATTATCCTGTTCTTCACCCGGCGCTTCCGCCCTGGGCGCCTGGGGATCTATTCCTTCTTCCAGCGCAGATTTGAATATATCGTAATTTACGCCAAACTGCGTAAGCACCTTGGAAGCAGTATTGTCCTCATCCCTAAGAATACTAAGCAGGAGATGCTCTGTACCAATCAAATCTGTTTTGAAAATCTTTGCCTCGAGGTAGGTGATTTTCAATGCTTTTTCCGCCTGTTTGGTCAATGGAATATTGCCAAGATTGGTGGTGCGGCTAGCGGTGGACTTGATGGTATCTTCTATGGATTTTTTTAACCGGATGGTATCAATATCCAGCAATCGAAGGGTTTGCAGGGCTTTCCCCTCGCCTTCTCTGATGATGCCGAGCAGCAAGTGCTCACATCCAATATAATCGTGACCCAGTCGTATGGCCTCTTCCCGACTGTACTGAATTACTTCTTTAACCCTTGGTGAAAACTTCGCTTCCATATATTATTCCCTTCCTTACAAAATTAATGTTATACCCTTGATGATTGTGATGATTAACACACAACTCTCTGAATTGTGTGGTTAATTATACATTGGTCAAAAGTTGGACCAAATGAAAAATCAAATTCCTTGCATGACAAACTGCCATTGGAATATAGTTATGCACTATTCATCCACGGTGGGTGTTCAAAAATTTACTCCGTTAAACATTCCATTATCTCCTGCATATCTGCATATTTTTGTTAGTCCTATGGATACCAATCAACCCTCTAACCGCAAGCGCAAGAACAATACCTTTATCCCTCCGGATATGCAAGGCCGGGTTCCACCGAACGCAAGGGATCTGGAAGAAGCTGTTTTGGGTGCCATGATGCTTGAGCGCGACAAGATTAACGAAGTGATTGACATTTTGTCAGAAAAACATTTCTACGCGCCGGAGAATCAGATTGTATTCAGGGCTATTCGCGATTTGTATAACGAAGGCGTGACAGCGGTGGATTTGCTTACCATAAACAACCATTTGCGCTCCCGCAATGAGCTGGAATTAATAGGCGGCAGTTATTACCTGGCCCAGTTAACCAACAGGGTTTCCAGTGCTGCCAACATCAATTACCACGCACGTATTTTGACCCAAAAGATGGTACAGCGCGAACTGATCAGGGTGAGTGGGGAAATTGCTTCTGAAGCTTACGACGATGGAGAAGACAGTTTTGTTTTGCTGGATGAAAGCGAAAGAAAACTTTATGAAATAAAAAACCACGGGTTAAAACGCAATTTTCAGGACATCGACTCGCTGGTGAACCGCGCGTTGAAAGACCTGGAAGAGCGCAGCAAAACAGAAACCGATGGCATTACGGGTGTTGCCTCCGGATTCAGTGATCTGGATAAAATCACCAGTGGATGGCAGCCAAGCGATCTGGTCATTTTGGCAGCCCGTCCTGCGATGGGTAAAACGGCCTTTGCCATGTCGCTGGTTCGCAATGCCGCGGTGGACTTCAAGAAATCGGTGATGGTTTTTTCACTGGAAATGGCCGATGTGCAGCTGGTTAACCGTTTGATCAGTGCCGAAGCAGAAGTAGCTGCAGACAAAATCAGGAAAAGCGACCTTACCGAGGAGGAATGGCAACGCCTGCACAACAAAACGGTAAACCTAAGCCAAAGCCGTATATATATTGACGATACACCACAATTGAACATCTTTGACCTTAATGCAAAATGCCGCAGGGTGCATTCTCAGCATGGCCTGGATTTGATTGTGGTGGATTACTTGCAGCTGTTGAGGCATGAATCCAAGGGCCAAGGAAACCGTGAACAGGAAATCGCCTTTATTTCACGCTCACTGAAAGGGCTGGCCAAAGAATTGAGTGTTCCTGTAATTGCCTTGGCACAGCTTAGCCGGGAAGTTGAAAAACGGACAAACAAACGTCCGCAGTTATCGGATTTGCGCGAATCAGGTTCTATAGAACAGGATGCAGATATGGTGATGTTCCTTTACCGCGACGAATATTACACCAAGATGGGTGTGGCAACAGAATCAAACCAGAAGGGGCCGGACTCCTTCAGTAATTTCGGCATTGATGGGTTAACCGAAATCCTGATTGGTAAAAACCGCCACGGGGCCATCGGTTCTGCCTATGCGAAATTCCTCAACTCCTACAGCAAGTTTGTAGATCTGTCGCCGGAGGAGCGAATGCTTACCCAGAACAACAACCAGGATTACTCCAACAATTACAGTGCAGAGCCCCTTACCCAAACATTACCCAGCAAAATGAATTCGGACAACCCGATGACCGGCGGTGGTGATAACTGGAGCAGCCCTGGTGCTTTTAATGGCTTTGGAAGTGCTGGTATTTTTGAAGACGACATGTAAAAACAACACGCCCATAAAAAAAGCGCCGTTAATAACGGCGCTTTTTTTATGGGCGGGGTCGGCTTCAGTCTTCCCCTTTGTCCACGGGCATTTTCACCGCAAACACCTTTTCTTTTCCATCGGCAGTTTTGCCTTCAATGGTGATGGCGCCGCGCAATGCTTTAAGCGATGCCGTAGCTCCCTGAACACTGTATACCGGTTCGTTGTTGATATGGGTGATGATAAAATCATTGGGAATCCCGGCGTCTTTAAAGGTACCGTTTTCAAGGCTTTTCACCTTCACGCCATTCTTCAATCCCAGCTGCTGTCGCTCTTCGCGGGAAGTATTTTCCATGGCCATCCCCAGTATTTTTTCGGTGGTTTTGGCGGTAGCCGCTTCAACGGTCGCTTTCCCATTTTCGCTCAGCAGCACAGCCTCCAGTTCCATGGCGCTTCCCTTGCGCCTTAGGTTTATTTTAAGTTTATCTCCAGGTCTGCTCTTGCCAATTTCTTCCTGTAAACGGCTGCTGCTGTTCACCTCGGCACCATTGATGGACAAAATCACATCTCCTTTTTTAACACCCGCTTTATCTGCAGATCCATTTTCAATTACTTCGGCCACATACACCCCTTTCAGATCCGACAAGCCCTTTTCATCTGCAAGTTGCTGGTTGATATCCTGAATGGAAACCCCCAGCAATCCACGCTGAACCTTGCCAAATTTCATCAAATCGTTGACTACTTTTTTCACCAGGTTAACCGGAACTGCAAATGCATAACCAGCATAGGATCCTGTTTCTGACGCGATGGCCGTATTGATACCAATCAGTTCTCCGGCTGTATTTACGAGCGCGCCACCGGAATTTCCGGGATTGATGGCCGCATCTGTTTGAATAAAATTCTCAATAGCGTATTTATTCCCTTTGCTTCTTATGAGGTCGATATTTCGTCCCATGGCGCTGATGATGCCCAGGGTTACCGTACTTTCCAGGTTAAATGGATTGCCTACTGCAACCACCCAGTGCCCCACCTTAACGTTATCGCTGTTGCCCAGTTTCATGAAAGGAAGTCCGGTTTCCCCAATACGCAAAAGGGCTAAATCGGTATTCTTGTCTGTTCCAACAACCTCCGCCACGTAGGTGCGTTTATCATTCAAAACCACCTCTACCTTGGTTGCACCCTCTACCACATGGTTGTTGGTTACGATGAATCCATCATCGCTCAAAATCACACCGCTACCGCTTCCTGCGCGGGGCATTGGGTTTTCAAAGCGAAAACCGGGATTTCCAAAGAAATCAAACGGGTCTGCGGGCTTTCGCTGATCCGGACTTGCCGAAGCGGCCCCAATGCTGGTTTTGATATGAACGACTGCCGGTGTAGAAACTTCTGCAACGCCTGCAAAATCAAATGCTGGCGCTGTGTTTAGACCTGCATACCTAGCCATCTGGGCACTTTTAAGCTGTTTTTGTTCTATTGAATTCTCAGCGGTATAACGGTTGATGATCGTAAAGCCACCAAGAGAAACAATGCCTCCCAACACGCCGGCTAACGCCAGCACTGCCAATTTCTGTTTGTTCATTCGTTTTTCCATCATGATATAAATTAATCAAATTTTGTTCCGAACTGTTAACCCAATTTCGCACATATTTCTTGTATTTTTGAGGCATGGATTTACCTTTTTCGATGAAAGGGTATTAACCAAAGGTGAAATGCAAGAATCAGCCCAAGACCAAGACCTGCAGTTGCTGGAAAGATTGCGCAACAGCGATAAGGACGCATTGGTATTGCTCTATAAAAACCACCATGTCATGATACGCCAATATGTATTAAAAAACAGTGGTAGCCTTGAAGATGCAGAAGACTTATTGCAGGATGCGCTGGTGGTGTTGTGGCAGAAGGTACAGCAAGGAAATTTTATCCTTAGCAGTAAACTGAGTACCTTCATCATGGCTGTTTGTAAAAACCTTTGGCTGAAAAGACTCTCCAAAAATAGCCGTATCGAGCCCGAAGAGTTCATTTTACCCCACCTGCACAAGGTGCATGAAGAGCATGCTGAAAACATGGATTTCAAACACCTGCAAAAGGCACTGGACGAAATAGGCGATACCTGCAAACAGGTACTGTTGCTGTTTTACTTTGAGGGCCGCGATATGGAACAAATAGCCCAGCAAATGCAATTTGCCAATGCCGATACTGCCAAAGCAAAAAAATATCAATGCTTCAAAAAGCTGGAAACGCTGATTAAAAGCCGTTTTGAAAAATCGGACTTTATCCATTGAATATCGTGAACGAACTAGATCCCAATATCAGCCTAATTGACCGCTATCTTCGGGGGGAACTGAACCCTGAAGAACTGTCTGCCTTCATGACAAAATTGCAGACCGATGCTGACTTTAAAAAGCAGGTTGAACTGCAGGAGCAATTGGCGGCCATGGTTTACGGCTACGGAAAGGCGCAGCTAAAACAGTATATCAGGCAGCAAACCAAGCATAGAAGGATATTCAAGCTTAGCCAAAAAACATGGTATTATGCGGCTGCTTCCGTAATACTGGTTGCGATGATGGCTGCCATTGTTTATGTAAAACTCAACCAGGCCGGGCATATTGAAAATGCGATGGTTAAGCAAACAACAAGCGCCAATGACAGCAGTATTGCCAAGGATGGCAACCTTGCAGTTACAGTGCCCAAAGAACAGCGTAATGTAGACCAGCCAAAGCAAAGTGAAACGGATGTTTTGAAAGAAGAGTGGCAGCTAACCCCCATGGACGACGGTATTAAGACCGAAGCAATGGAAGGCATTGATGAACCACCTCCAACGGAGGTAGCTTTATTAATAGCGCAGAATATTTACGTTGTACCCATCAATAAAAACACCAAATCACTCGCTGAAAGCAGGGGTGATGCCGATTCAGAATCTGACAATATGAAGGCTGCGCAGGTACGCAGGCCCGAAAAGATGAAAACCGCAAACAAACAGGTTCCAGAACCCTTGAAAGACACCACTCTCCTGGCAAAACAAACCATCGGGAAAAAAAGTGTGACAAGATTTAGCCTTTCTTTTTATGAATCCAAAGACAAAGAAAAGGGCTATTACGTTGTAAAAGAGCCCAACCTTTACCGCATTAACTGTTACAATATGCCATTCGGAGATCCGCTGATTTATGAGTGGAGCAACCGTTTTTTCCTGCAATCCGCGGGTGTTGTTTATGAACTTCACCTTGGCGTAAATGACTTGCAAAATGCCATACCGGTAACCGACGCAAAAATTATAGGATTGATTGGCAAATGAGTATTGCGTTTGTAAAATATCAGGGTACGGGCAATGACTTCATCATTATTGATGCCAGAAAAAACATACCATCCGGTATGGATGTTGCCCAAATATGCCACCGTAAGTATGGAATAGGCGCCGATGGGTTGATGCTATTAACCCAGGAAAACGGCTATGATTTTGGCATGGTTTATTACAACAGCGATGGCAATCTTAGCACTATGTGTGGCAATGGCGGCCGTTGCATTGCTCATTTTGCCCACTCACTGGGCATTGGAAATGGCAACCGATTGTCTTTCTTGGCCGTAGATGGCCCCCATGAAGCCACCATTAATGGAGATAGTGTTTCGCTGGGTATGATTGATGTTAAGGACTGGGAAGTGCGCAATGGCCATACGGTGGTGCTAAATACCGGTTCTCCGCATTATATCCAGTTTGTGGACCAGCAACCTTCAACGGTAGATTTAATTCCCTTTGCGCACTCAATACGTTATGGAAATGAGTTTGCGACAGCCGGCATCAACGTAAATATTGTGCAAATGCTGGAAATGAATGAATTGAGTATGCGCACCTACGAGCGTGGAGTTGAGGATGAAACACTCAGCTGTGGCACCGGGGTAACTGCTGCGGCCATTGCACACGCCATTTTGCACCGTGCCGGTGGTTCGGTATCTGTTTCTACGCCGGGAGGAACATTAAGGGTTTCTTTTGCCTTGGCTGAAAATTCATTTACCACGGTTATTCTGGAAGGCCCTGCCATCAGGGTGTTTGACGGAATCCTATAAAAAAAGGCCGCACTGGGCGGCCTTTTCATTGATGTGTCTTTCGTTTATTTAACCACGTTGAATTTGATGCTGTTACTACCTTCTTTGCCGGTAACCCGAACGAAGTAATAACCTGTTTTCATATCAGCTGTGTTAACTTTCACAATGTTGCTGCCATTCACAGCCTGCATTGCACTTGACTGATAGCGTTTGCCGTCTATACCATAAACCTCAACCGTTACTTTTTCGTTGGAAACAGCATTGAAAGAAACATTCACAAACTGGGTTGCAGGCACGGGCCAGGCATTCATTTGTGTATAGGTGTTGCTAACACGCTTGGTGCCAGTAGTTAAGCTGGTACTCTGGTAGTATCCGCGACCATGCGTTCCGATATAGAGTTTCATGCCTTCCCAAGGTTTCCACTCGTATCCACGAATTTCAAACACAGGTACACGCGCCATTCCGTTGTTGGCTTCGGCCCAGTTGGTACCGCCATTTTCGGTCATAAACACACCCAGGTCAGTTCCCAGTATGATGCGCTTTGAATTATCGATGTCAATAACTGCGTCATACACAGGCATCTGTGGCAAATCGCCGCTGATGTTTGTCCATGTAGGAACAGGATCCAGTGAATTGTTGGTTTCCATCACATAAGAAGTATAGCCATATCCACCGAGGGTAATCACCACATGGTTGGCGTTTGCCTGATCTACGTTTACTGAGGTAACCACGCGTGACGCAGCTGCTGCAGGAGTAACCGAACGTTGTGTGATACCGGCAGGAATATCATTAACACCTGGATTTGCTGCTACCGTATATTTGGCACTCAACAAGCCATCTAACCTGAATAGTTTACCGGATTTAGCTACAAACAAATGGTCTCCATCGGGTGTGTAATCCATTTCAATTATGCGGTCACTGCCCAGGTTGGCTGCAACCCTGAACCAGTTTACATCCTCAATAAAGTTGGTGGGGTTAACGGCAACCCAAACTTCACCATTCCTTGCCAGGGCGAGGCGGGAAGTTGAATCATTAGGCTCCCACAAAGTAAAGTGGGTATTGAAATCTACATCCGGGGGATTTGCTGCAGCATCGTCTGGTTTGATGCGGCTATCCCAGAAAGTTGAATTAGACTGACCGCTATTGCCGGTTCTGGCTATGCGACCATAGTAACTGCTTACAAAGATAGTTTTGGGGTAGAAACGTGAGAAATCCACGTCGAAACCGTCTCCGCCATATACTTCCAGAGCCGTTTTTGATGGCACACCATTAAAGCTGTTGCCCGAGAAGTTAATTAGCTGGGTACCATTATCCTGAGATCCGCCCACGATATGACCAAGGCTGTTGGCTGCAACGTTATAACACTGGTAAGTGGTAAAGTTGCGGTTCATTCGGGTCCAAATTTGGCGGTCCTTGCTGCCAAATAGACCACCATCACTGCCAACCAGCATCAAAGGAGGATTTTGACGGGTGTCGAACTGAATGATGTGCTTATCTGCGTGCACATAGCCATTATTCCAGGGAGCATCAAACATGGAAGCGATTTCGGTATAACCATTAATGTTATCCCAAACGGCCATAGATACACCAGCCAGGTACACTTTATTTTTATTCAATGGATCTACTGCAGCTACGTTGTCATAATAACCCTGACCTGTTCCCATATTATCGGTAACGCTGTTGTAGTAAACAATTTGCGTCCAGGTTGTTCCACCATCGGTGGTACGCCAAACGCCATTGAGTCTGGTTTGTGCATTTTGAAGGTACACATAATTGGGATCTTCAGGTGAAATGGCAATTGCCACGCGGGCCGAAGGTCCTCCATAAGTAACCTGGGTGAAATTGCCACCATTGCCATCGCTTTTGAAAACAGAGCCGTTGGAGAAACTGGCCCATACAACACCATTTTTGTCAATTTTCACTTCCGTGCAAGAGCCACCACGCTGTTGCGCAATGGTTGTTCCGTTATTGGTAATTAAGAACAAACCGCTTTGGGATCCCACGTAAAGTTTAGCTCCAAAAGCAGCCATGGAGTTACAGGCATTGAAGCGACCATCTGTGGTATTGGACATTTTATTGAATGAAACACCTGACGCATTGGTACTCTTATACAATCCGTTGCCTAAGAAGGCAGGAGAACCGTTTCGCGTACCTGAAAGGTTGGTGAATCCACCTTCGCCGGTACCGTAATAGATGGTACCATCATCGGTTTGCGCGATGCAGGTTACGTTTAGGTTTTCT
>CANKVN010000062.1 GCA_947487055.1 Flavobacteriales bacterium | reverse complement strand
GATTCGTAAGATTAAGCGTGGTTATTATGAAGCCCACACCCGTTTGCTCTGTCAAAATCCTGCGGAAACCAAGGAAGGCGAAATAACGGAAATGCTTGCCCGGGCTACCGAACAGGATATTTTAACCCAGCCCGAAGTATGGCTTTGGAGCCACCGCCGCTGGAAACATAAAAAACCGGTTGACTGATGCGGAAAAAGGTAATTGCTTTCGCATGGCTTTGCCTTTATTTCCTGGCTGGAATTGCACAGGTGGTTTGGAAAAATATTCCCCGTGACGACCAATTTGTTTGCCGAAATGTTTCATCAAACAAGGGTAAAATTGTTTTTGAAGGTATGGTTACCCAGGCGGGATATTCATCGCTTCAGATCATTCAATTACAAAATGGCGGCGGTGCAACCAAATACATCATTCCCCTTACCTACAATGGCGCTGGCCAGGCATATTTTAACTACAATTTATCCATCAGTTCCGGGAAAATTAGCCACCGCTTTGAGCTAAGCATCAATGATGCGAAAGGAAATAAAACCTTAGATACCATACATCGGGTTGTGTGCGGAGATGCTTACCTCATAACCGGTCAAAGCAACAGCGTTGCTAATGCCTACAATGGTTTTGCAAATCCATTGTATCAGGACAGTTTTATCCGGAGTTTTGGTTCCTCTTATCCCAGTGCTTTTGCGGCGTTGAATGATACCGGCTGGTATAAAGCAGATGGGGACGGATTATATATTAAAGCCTGCGTAGGGCAATGGGGTTTGGTGTTTGCCAGGAAAATACTGGATTCTGCCGGCATTCCTGTTTGCATAATCAATGCAGGTGTTGGGGGTACTCCCATTTCATTTCACCAAAAAAATCCTTTGAATGGTGAAGACTTAAACAGCAACTATGGCCGAATGTTATATCGGGCAAAAAAGGCCGGTTTACATGATAAAATAAGGGGAATCTTTTGGTTTCAGGGAGAAAGCGACGGTAGCAATGCACAATTGCATGATTCCCTGTTTCGCAAAATGTGGACTGACTGGATTAAAGACTATTCGGGATTAGAGAAAATTGCGGTTGTGCAGGTAAGAACCGGTTGTGGTGCGCCATCCATGGAACTTAGGGAAAAGCAGCGGCGTATGCAGGAACTTAATAAAACCGTGGTCATCAGCGCCAATGGATTAAACACCCACGACGGCTGTCATTATGAGTTTAAAGATGGCTATGAAAAACTGGGGTTATTGTTGTTTCATCAGCTGAAAACAAGCCTTTATAAGATACAATCAACCCCTAACAACCAACCCTTAAATCCATATGTGGCATATTTCAGCAATGCCTATAAATCAGAGATTTGTGTTGAATTTACCCCCTTAAATGCCACCCTAAAAGCAGACCCTAATTTTCATCAATTGTTTTCCCTGAGTGGAGGGACAGCTACCATAACTTCCGGCGTAGTAAGAAACAATAAAGTATACCTTGCCCTGAGTAAAAGTGAATGTGCTGCTGTTTCTTTAAATTATGAAGGGCTAATTGGTAAAAGGCCCTGGGTTACTACCATAGCAGACGCTACATTAATTACATTTTGGAGATTCCCGGTATTGAAAACCCAGCCACTCAATGCAGTTGGGGTTTGCAAGGGTATATCTGTGACGCTGGGCAATGACAGTGTTCCAGGGTTAAAATATTTTTGGAAAGGGGTATTATCAGGCAAAACTTCAACCAAGGCAAAGCCAATCTTGAATGTCAGCCAATCTGAACGGTTTAATCTTTTTATGACGACGAAAGCAGTGGGATGCCCCTTCGATACCCTCTATCAAAATGTAATCATCGATACGGTATCGAAGCCGGATTTTAAGGAAGCATTTCACATTTGCAAGCACGATTCCCTTTTAATTGGTCAGAAAAACACAGACTGGCAAACGGCTTCCTGGCGAAAGGGATCGTTGGTGCAAGATGGTTTTTGGACCTACTTACGCGATACCGGTATGTGGGTGTTTTCTGTGCAATCACCAAAAGGCTGCAAGGCAGCAGATACGATCTTGTTAAAGCATTTCATCAAGCAAGGCATTGCCATTCTGGATAGCATTGAGGTTTGTGAAAACAGCTCCAAAATCATTCATGCCATAATTGGTAAAAACTGGAACTGGAACGGTATTCCCGGCATTGATAGTTTTTCAGTATCGGGTAATTCAAAACGCATTGTTCTTGGCTATACCGATAGCCTGGGTTGTTTGCAGCAAGATAGCTGCCGGGTCATTCGCATTATTCCGGGTTCTACCCAAATCGACTCCCATTATTCCATTTGCAAGGGCGATACCTTAAAGCTTTTTAAGCCCGCTGCATTCAATGTGTGGTCGCTTAAAGGCCAAATATTGGATTCAAGTTTAGCCCTTTCAGGCCCAATTAATGGTTTATTGGAATTTACGGACAATAAAGGCTGTAAAGTACATCAGCAAATTGGGGTTGGCCTATATCCTGAAACAAAAATAGCATTGAGCGATACCGGAATATGTGAAGGCGATATGGCAACGTATTCCATCAATATTCCGCTTAAATTATGGCGTTGGAGCAATGGCTCTGTAAATGGGGTGTTTAAGACAACCGCTGCCGGCTTGCATCGATTAATATGGTTGGATAGCAATGGGTGTTCGGGGAATGTTGCATTTAACGTAAAAGTGGCCTCTCGCGTAACATTTAATTTGCCAATGGATACCCAGTTTTGCAAGGGCGATTCTTTGATTTTAGGGCCATCGGTTTGTGATGCGCCTTCTTTGTGGATTAACAACCAAATGGCAATCCTGCCAACCACAATAAAGCAGCCTGGAATTTATCTTTTTGAAGGATTTTACCAATCCTACTGCCAAAATAAGCATACGCTGAATGTTGCGGAAATAACCTGTAGATCCGGTGTGGCTGGTATAGAGCAGATGGTTTGGGATTGTAAGGTTGTAGATGGAGGAATGCTTATTGTTAATCAAACTGGCAATTCAGGGCAAATCTCATTGTATGATGCCCAAGGTAAGCTGCTTCAGGTAAAGTATATTGGTGCTCATCAGGAATTAATAATAAAAACCACGAGCAACGGTGTGTTTTTTGTTGGATTTGCCCCTCTAAACAGCAGAAAACCAGGTTTTAAAAAATTGTTTATACCCTGAATTTAAAAGCTTCATTGTAATTTTGCGTTCAATATGGCAAACAAAACAAAACCCGGGTTTGATGCTAAATTGGAAACATACAGCGATATGGCCAAGGCATTGTCCCATCCTGCCAGGCTGAGCATTTTGCTTTCGCTACAAGCCAACAACAACCAAACCTGTAAGGATCTGGTTTCTCAATTGCCGTTTACCCAAAGTACAGTTTCACAGCATTTGTATGCCCTTGTCAGTGCCGGGTTTCTCGAGAGCCGCGGACACAAAACAAGCACCATTTATGCCTTAAAAAATGGGGCTCTTACGGATTTTCAAGCCCTCTTTCAGGAAGTGTTTGGCACCAAGGCGAATGATCGCCAGCTGAGTATGTTTTGATGAACAAATACTTTAAATAAAGTATTTTAAATGTTTAATAAACAATGCTTTAATCGTAAGAATTAATTAGCATTCCCGCCGGTATTTTGGGTTCTATCCAGGTGCTTTTAGGCGGCATGGTCTCCCCCACATCTGCAACTTCTTTGATTTCTTTTATGGTGTTGGCAAACAACACAAATGCACCGTCTATTTCGCCCCTGTTTCTCCATAACTGAAGGGTTGTTAATGCTTCATCTCCCCTCACAAAGTCCAACCGATTGTCTGTTTTTGAGTCTTTGATGTGAAAGAACTTATTAAAAACAAACCTTTCCAGCCTGAATACATCGAGGTTTTCGGCCGGATTTGGCTTTGTATGGCCAGGCTTTAGCCTTAAACGGTACCAACCCATTGGGGTTAGCGCGACAATATCGCCTTTCTTTTCTGGCCTGGCAGGGCCCGGCAATGAATCAACGTAGAAATCCGATGAAGCATTGTGCAGCATATCCAGCCAATCTTCCCTGTCTGTATTTTTCAGTAGCCTGTGAAATGGTTTAATCACCAGTGAAGATTCCGGTATCACCAGCGACATAATGCCCGTTTTATCGGCAACATCAGGGTGCGCATGCAAATACTCGGCTACAGATGCAATGCGGTGGTGCCCATCGGCGATATAAAGGCGTGGTGTAATCAAGAAACTGTCTTTCAGTTCCTGTATCGCTTCCATATCATCTACAAACCAAAGTTCATGGTGTTTGCCGGCATTGTCGGAAAAAACAAAAATGGGGGAAGATTGCTCGTTTTGTTGCATCCAGTCCAGCATGAATTCTTCGCTTGGATTGGCTAACAACACCGGCTCTCCTACCTTTTTAATGGCGTCTATGTGTCGCACCATCAGCTGCTGCTTGGAAGTGAGGGTGTTTTCATGCTTGCTGATATCGCCACTCAGGTAATCTTCAAAACCAATACACACAATTATCCCTTGAAAAACCACGCCATCGGCACCCGTTTGTTTATAAATATAAACACCCTGAGAAGCTTCTTTAATTAAGACCTTGCTATCCTCAAGTTTTTTGAAATACAATTTAGCATCATCATAATAGCTTTCTGAACTTCCATCCAGGGTAATGCCTACCAATGAGCGAATCATGTTGCCAAAATGAAGCGGGCTGCCGTGTCGGCCACAAACAACCTGGTCCACATTAGCGGCCATTGGTCTTAGGGCAGCAAACGGTTTTATGTGAATCACCTTTTGGCGCTAAAAAATTGGATAATTCTTTCAGCCAGTTCTATGCCTACCCTTTCCTGCGCCTCGGCTGTGCTTGCGCCAATGTGCGGAGAAAGTGAGGTGTTTTTCAGGGAAAGCAACAAATCGTTGGTTGGAGGCTCATTTTCGAACACATCCACACCGGCAAAGGCAATTTTGCCTTCGTTCACCGCTTTTGCCAATGCTTGTTCATTCACAACACCACCCCTTGCACAATTGATAAGAACCGCCCCATGTTTCATGAGTTGCAGTTCTTTTTCTCCGATTGCTTCTTCACTTCCAGGTGTATGAACGGTTATAATATCGCTATTTGCCAACACCTCTTCCTTGCTCATTCCTGGTAAGGTGAGAGTGAAATTCTTAATCGCATATTTACGATTAAACGACATTGTTATTTCTACATCGCGCTTTTTGTAATCACTGGCCAGCACTTCCATGCCCAACCCAATTGCCATACGGGCAACTTCCTGGCCTATGCGTCCAAATCCTATGATGCCTATTTTCTTGTTTTGTACTTCCAAACCGGCACCGGCAAGTTTTTTCAACTCATTGAATGCAGCAATGCCTTTGGATGGCATTTCCCTGTTTGTATGGTAAAGGTATCTGTAGCAAGAGAAAATATGGGCAAAAACCAGTTCAGCAACAGATCTGGAGCTTGCATTCGGGGTATTAACCACGGGGATATTTGTAATTCCTGCGTGTTTAATATCAATATTATCAAGACCAACACCGGCTCTGGCTATGAGTTTCAGGTTTCCGGCATCCATAACATCAGCGGTAACCTTGGTTGCGCTTCTCACGATAATGATGTCGTATTCACCGATGCGGGCAGCAAGGTCGGATTGTGCGATTTTCTGGGTATCAATGGTAAAGCCTGCATTTTCCAGCAATTGCTTTCCAGCTGCATCAATGCCATCATTGGCCAATATTTTCATCATGCGAAAGTCTCCATAACGTTAACCAAGGCCTGAACGCTTTCCAAGGGCAAAGCATTGTATAAGCTGGCGCGGTAACCGCCTGTGCTTCTGTGTCCTTTTATGCCACTGATTTTGGCTTCTTTGCAGGCCGCATTGAATTTCTGTTCCAAATCGGGGTTTTCTTCGTTGAAAACGAAGCAAACGTTCATTTTACTGCGATCTTCTACCGCTACGGTTCCTTTGAAATAAGGACTGGAATCTATGGCATTGTACAACAGCGATGCTTTTTCAGTATTTCGGGCTTCCATGCCTTCGCAGCCGCCATTTTCTTTTACCCACTCCAGGTTGAATTTGCTGACCAAAATTGGGAAAACCGGTGGTGTATTGTACATGCTGCCTTTTTCGCCATGCAGCTTGTAATCCAGCATGGATGGCATTGGTCTGCCTTCAGGTCTGCGGTTGTAAAGTGATTTTTTAACAATGACCATGGTAACACCTGCAGGCCCCATATTCTTTTGCGCTCCGGCATAAATCAAATCGAATTTGGATGTTTCCACAGGACGGCTAAAAATATCCGAACTCATATCGCAAAACATGGGTACAGGGCTGTCCGGAAATTGCTGCATTTGTGATCCATAAATGGTATTGTTGCTTGTGCAATGGAAATAATCCACATCATCCGGAATGGTGTAACCTTTAGGGATATAGCTGAAATTCTTGTCTTCACTGCTCGCTAATACGCGCACTTCACCATACAACTTGGCTTCTTTGATTGCCCCTGCGGCCCAAACACCGGTTTTGGTATATGCAGCAGAGGTTCTGAGGAAGTTGTGGGGGATTTGAAAGAACTGGGTAGAGGCGCCTCCTTGAAGGAAAAGGATATCGTAATCCTCAGGAACCGACATTAGCGTTCTAACCAAATCTTTGGTTTCATCCATTACCGCCTCAAATTCTTTACTTCTGTGGCTTATTTCGAGGATACTCAGCCCAGTTCCCGCAAAATTATTAATGGCATCGATGCTTTTTTGAAATGCGACAGGCGCTAAAATAGAAGGACCTGCAGAAAAATTGTGTACTTTGGACATGTTGTCTGAATCGTGGTACAATTTTAGTGCTATAATTGCGGGTAATCAAGTATTTGAATCTTATGTGTAAAAAAGGTTTGTTTTTGTGTGGCGCAGTATTGCTGTCCCATATTGCTTATGGACAATATGAAGACGATGCTCCTTTGAAACACGCCGATTCTGCAGCTCCTGCTAAAAAAAGTATCTTTCAGTCACCTTCTATGGACAATGCGGTTCCGGGACTGGAACTCATGATTAGTTTTAGTAACGGGTATTTTTTTGGCGACCTCTCTCCTTTTGTGGGTTACAAACCTGTGAAGCAGTTGCTGGTGGCCGTAGGTGCAAATGGTTCTGTTTTTAATGTGCAGGGAGCCAGTTCATCCAGCACCTACCTCAACTATGGCGGACACGTATTTGCCCGCTTAAACATTGGTCAGGTTGCATTTTTGCATGCAGAAATGCGCGCTGTAAATGGCGTACCGCTGGACAACATAAACTCAAAAGTAAGAACATGGTCCACTTCTCCCATTTTTGGGATAGGTTTTGCGCAAGGAAGCAACATGAGCAGCTGGGCCTTGATAGGTTATGCAACCAATACGGAGTTTTCAAACCTACAACCTTTGGGCAGTTTGGTTTACCGCATTGGGTTCACCTTTTAAAGTCATAATTTATTTCAAGGCCCAATGTGATATTTGCCGGTATTAAACCGACAATATTGCATGAATCAACCCAATACACCAGAAAACAACAAGTGGATTAAGCGCCTTATTCGGATAGGCATTGTAATCATGTTTATCACCTTTGGGATATTATTCGGTTTTTACTATTCGGCCAGGTTCTGGTCTATTGGCAGCAAGCAAACCGCAGGCGATTTGCAGAGTTTTGGATCCGACGGAAGGCTGATTATTACGTTCGAAGGACGATTATTGACCAACGAATTGATGAAAGACGACTACACAGGCATTGCCGAAAGGGTTTTGCGATTTAGCGCAGAAAAGGGTAATGACAGCCTGATTACGTTTTTAAATTCCAACGTAGGAAAAAGGATTTTGATAAAATACCGCAAGTATGAAAAGCCATTTATTTGGCGTGGACAAAGCCAGTATATTGTTTACGAGGCCAAGCCTATACCCTAGCTTAAGGAGCCGGGATGATTTGAAGCCCTGTAATAACAGTTGGCCAGATACCGACGGTAAGGATAACCAAAACAGCTAACCCAAGCATTACGGTATCCATAAGGTTGAGTTCCAGCTTGGTTCCTTGCTGCTCGCCACCAAAGAAGGCATTTTTAAACACCTTGAAATAGTAGGCAATACTGATTGCAGAACCAAGCAGTGCAATGACCAGCAACCAAGGATACGTACCTATGATGGAATTGAACAAACCGAATTTACCGGCAAAACCTGCAGTGAGTGGTATACCAGCCATGGAGAACAGGCCAATAACCAAAACCAGCGATCCAAATTTATTGGTTCTACCGAATCCATTGAAATTATCGAAAGAGAATCCTTCGTTGCCGTTTGAAGTTCTGTCCAAAAGGAAAAATATGGATAAGGAACTAAAGGCATAAGCCACCAGATAAACCAATAATGCCCAGAAACCATCGAAAGGAGAAGCCAAAATAGCCATTAACATATATCCGGCATGTGCAACACTGGAATACGCCAGGGTTCTTTTCATGGATTGCTGACGCAAAGCTGCAATGTTGCCAAACAAGATGGTGGCAGCAGAAACAACAGCGATGGTCATTGCCCACCAACCTTTGATATCGTTGAAGGCGTAATGAAACAGTCGGAAGAATGCGGCAAACGCAGCAATTTTAACCACTGTTGCCATGAAAACGGTTGCCCTGTTTGGACTTCCATCATATACATCTGGGCTCCAGAAATGGAATGGAAACGCAGCAATTTTGAAGAACATGCCAACCATCAGAATCAGCAAACCTGCCATTACCAACTGGCTCTTTATTCCCATGTGTCCCAACATATTGGTGGCCCTAGCCAGGCTATCGAGGTCTAAACTGCCTGTTCCACCGTAGATAAAGGCGCATCCAAGCAGAAAAACAGCAGTACTGAAGGAGCCCAATAGAAAATACTTAACTGCAGCCTCATTGGAACCCAAATCTGATTTTCGGCTACCTGCCAGCACATATAAGGGTATTGACAAGCACTCAATTCCCAGAAACAACATAATCAGGTTACTAAATGAGGTCATCAGCAAACCACCACAAACGCTAAAGAGCATTAAACCGAGTAGATCTGCACCATGCAGTTTATTCTTTGAAAAGAGACCCAAAACAAAAATGGCAGCCAGGATTAGTACACCAGAGAAAGCCAGTGCAGGGGTATCCCAGGAAAGCATGTTCGTGGGAACATATTTAATTTGCCAATCAGGCACATGTTTATGGATAAATGCTATCCAGTCCAGCGGAATGAATACCAGGGCAGCAATCAAAACAAGCAGCGCAATAGGCAGCGATTTTCTTTCTGGTCTTTTAATTCCAAAAAACAAGACGGCAATTGCGCCTAAAAAAATAATCAATAACGATTTCATGATAACACCTCCTTTGATTGCTCAATCACTTGCTGCAACTGTTGAATACTTGGTCCGCTGATGTCGAGCAGCGTTTGGGGAAATAAGCCAAAAAACACAACAAACAGCACCAACACCATCATGCCAAGGGCTTCGTGCCATTGCAAGGCTCCAAATGAGGTCAGTTGATCATTGTTGGCCTTGCCAAACATACTAAACTGAAATAA
The DNA here is from genome assembly GCA_947487055.1 of Flavobacteriales bacterium. GTDB lineage: Bacteria > Bacteroidota > Bacteroidia > NS11-12g > UBA955 > RGEC01. The sequence goes on along the minus strand of CANKVN010000062.1, from coordinate 4,336 downwards.
CCTGAGCATATAAACAGCACACAAAATGATGGTTAAACCGGCAATAATACCCTGCCAGGCATGAAAGCTGAAAATTGATTTCAGCAACAGCAATTCACCCGGAAAGCCATTGGTAAACGGCACCGCAGTGGCACCAAAAACCAGAATGATAAACAAGACCGAAAACAAAGGTGCAACTTTGGCTATGCCGCCAAGTTGGTTCAACGTACGGGTATGCAACCTTCTTTCAATAATATCTATGGCAAAAAAGAGACCCACTGCATTTACACCGTGGCTAAGCATTTGAAGCAAACCACCTTGCAAGCCCGTGAACGAAAGCGTAGCAATACCGGCTGCGATCAGCCCGACGTGTGAAAGAGATGAATAGGCGACAATCCCTTTGAGGTCTTTTTTCCTGATGGCTATGTATGCGCCATAAATAACACCGGCAATACCCAAAGTCACAATGATGGGATTGTAAAAAGACAAAGCTTCCGGAACCAAAGGCATAAACCAACGGATTAGGCCGTACAAGCCCATTTTCAGCATAATACCGGAAAGGAGCATGCTTCCGAATGATGGTGCCTCTACATAGGTCTTTGGCTGCCATCCATGAAAAGGTAAAATCGGAATTTTAACGGCAAATGCCAGCAACAAGCCAGCGCCCACGGCTATGGCTTCTTTAACGGACAATTTCACCGCTACCAGGGCTTCCCAAGAGAACGAGGATGGATCAGGGGTTTTGCTGTATAGGTATAGCAAAGATGCCAGCAAGCCCAAACTTCCTATAAAAGTGTAGATAAAGAACCTGATGGTAGTTTTGAACCGATCTCCTTCTCCCCACATGCCTGCAATAAAATAAATAGGAATCAGGGCGAGTTCCCAAAAAATGTAGAACATCAAACCATCCAAGGCAAGGAATACACCATTTAGCGCACCCTGCATTGCAACAATAAGGGCAAAAACAAGCGATTGTTTGTCTTTTCCAAATGCAGATAACAGGATTACAGGGGTTAAGAAATTGATAAGCAACAACAGCAGCAAACCAATACCATCAATACCTGTCTTGAAATGAATAGCAGAAGAAAACCAGGGCTTATCAAAAATGAATTGAAATCCTTTGGTGGGATCGAATTGACTCCACAAGGTAACGACGAGCACGCCGGTAATTATGGAACCCAGCAGGGCAATCCAACGAGACCATTTACCTGCCCATGCAGCAATGAGACCGGATAATATGGGTATTAAAATAAGTTCCACTGTTTATCTGAATAAATTAAGCGCCATAATAATAACAATACCCGCCACCATGTAGAGTAAATAGTAGTGGATTTTGCCGTTTTGTATAAATTTAAAACCATTGGCGATGATGCCAAACAGTTTATTCACCCCGCCTATGGCTCCGATGAATATGCCATCATCTGTTTTCTGAAGGGTATCCCCTACGATTTCTGTTGTTGTAACCACTGCCTTGTCATACAACTCATCTACATAGAACTTGTTGGATGATAACTTGGCAAGTTCAGTCATTTCCGCATCGCTTTCGGGGATGGATTGTTTGGCAATGTATTTGTTGCGCGTATACAAAAGTGCCACGACAAAAGCGCCAACAGCAATTGCCATTAGCAGCCATTCCGTATGGTGTTCCGGATGGTGCAGCGATTCCTGAGAAGCGCCGATTATGGGATTTAACCAATGCTTGAGCCATTGTGCATTGTTGTGCGTAAACAACTCAGGTAGGTTGATTAACCCTCCCAAAAGGCTAAGCAAAGCCAATACAATCAATGGAAAGGTAATTAGTGCAGGAGACTCGTGCAGGTGGTGTTCCTGTTCGTGGGTTCCCCTGAATCCGCCATGAAACGTTACCAAAAACACCCTGAACATATAAATTCCGGTAATGAGTGCGCTGATAACGGTTAAAGCCCAAACCACGGTGTTTTGGGCAAAGAGGGTTGCCAAAATCTCATCTTTGCTGAAAAATCCGCTAAAGAGGGGCATTCCGCTAATAGCCAGTGTGCCTATGAGGAAAGTGTAATATGTAATGGGCATGGCTTTTTTCAAACCTCCCATTTTGCGGATATCCTGTTCACCACCGAGTGCATGGATTACGCTGCCGGATCCCAAAAACAGCAGCGCTTTAAAAAACGCATGTGTAATTAAATGAAACATGGCGGCAGAGTATGCACCAATTCCAAGGGCTATAAACATCAACCCTAACTGGCTTACGGTACTGTAGGCCAGCACTTTTTTAATGTCGTTTTGCTTTAAACCAATCAAAGCGGCCAAAATACTGGTAGCCAGGCCAACCCAAAGAATTAGTTGCTGGGCTGCAGGAGCCATTTCAAACAACACGTTGCAACGCACCACCAGGTAAATACCTGCGGTTACCATTGTAGCAGCATGGATAAGGGCTGAAACAGGTGTTGGACCTGCCATTGCATCAGGAAGCCAGGTGTAAAGCGGTATTTGAGCACTTTTACCCATGGCTCCAACGAACAATGCCACACAAATTGCGGTGATTATTTCGGTTGAAACAGCTCCGGTGCTGGCGGCAGCCATTACTTCGGTATAATTAAGGCTTTTGAAATTGGCGATGATTAAAAATAGACCAATGAGCAAGCCTAAATCCCCTATCCTGTTCATGATAAAAGCTTTACGGGCTGCTTTGCCATAGGATTCATTTTCATACCAGAATCCGATAAGCAGGTATGAGCAAAGACCTACACCTTCCCAGCCGAAAAACAGCATAAGGAAATTGCTTCCCATCACCAATACCAGCATATTGAACACAAAAAGGTTCAGGTAGGCAAAAAACTTATAAAAACCGGGATCTCCGTGCATGTAGGAAATGGAGTAAACATGTATGAGGAACCCAATACCGGTAATTACCAGCATCATGATGGAAGTCAACCGGTCTGCCTGAATGGCAAAATCCACGATTACATCTCCAACAGAAAGGAAGTTAAAACCAACAGCAGCAATGCCTGAAGTAGCATTGGCAACATCGTTGAATATACCAACACTGAGCACAAATGAACCCAATATCGTTAATGAGGAAATCCATCCAGTGATTTTCTCGGGCAAATGTTTGCCGGCAATTCCTGAAAACAAAAATCCAAAGACCGGAAGCAATAATGCAAGAAATAAAGTACTCATCAACCTTTCAATTTATCAAATAAACCCACATCCGTACTGCGAACATTACGGTATATCATAACAATAATAGCCAAGCCAACAGCAGCTTCTGCGGCAGCTACAACCATGATGAAAAAAACAAACAACTGGCCTGCAGAATCACCCATGTAGGAAGAAAATGCAACGAACAATAGGTTTACGGCATTCAGCATTAATTCGATACACATGAGCAGCACGATGGCATTTCTTCTGGTTAATACACCAAAAAGACCAATACAAAACAGCACACTGCTCAAATAGATATAGTGGCTAATGTCTAATGAAGAAAAAATAGAATCTGTGTTCATGATGGATTGTTTGAGGAATCTCCTGCTTCCGTTTCGTTGTTTTTATCGCGTTTGCCCAACAAAACAGCACCAACCATGGCTGCTAGGAACAAGATGCCGGATAACTCGAATGGCACGAGGTAGTCCGTAAACAGTACCTTACCAAGGCTTTTTACCATGCCAATGTCTTGTGCAGGATTGCGCATTATTTGCTCCGATGATTTGTGCAGTGAAGCTGCCAGGATTATCAGGAGCATGCCCGCTGCAAAAACGGCTGCAAAGTGCCATCCATATTTCACCTTGGGCTCATTCTCCTTGCTCAGGTTTAGCAGCATCAGGACGAACAAAAACAACACCATAATGGCTCCTGCATAAACAATAAGGTTTACAACAGCCAAAAATTGCGCGTTGAGCATTACATAGTGTGCAGAAATGCTAAAAAAGGTAAGTATCAGCGCCAATACACTAAAAACAGGATTATCGTTGGTAACCACATACAAAGCACACAAAATGGTAATGAAAGAAAATACGAGAAATCCTATAGGTAAACCGAATATCAAAGCACTTAACATGATTATTTCTCTTGATTTTGATACGTCCAGACCTGCCTTTTGGAAACATCTATGCGCTGATCGATTGGCTCCACCAATTTATCCTTTCCATATATAAAACCATTGCGGGTGTATTCTGCATCCACCAACCTGTCGGTTAAGAATATGGCTTCTTTAGGACATGCTTCTTCACACAATCCGCAGAAAATGCAACGCAGCATATTGATTTCATAGACAGCTGCATATTTTTCTTCGCGGTATAGGTTTGCCTCTTCAGGTTTGGCTTCAGCCGCAACCATGGTAATGGCTTCAGCAGGACAAGCCACCGCAACAAGACCACAGGCC
>CANKVN010000061.1 GCA_947487055.1 Flavobacteriales bacterium | reverse complement strand
ATACATCATTACCGCTGCATAGCCGCCCGGGCCTGGATTTCCAAGCGCGGCTCCATCGGTATAAATCACAATTGGTTGCACAGGGCAAAGTTGGTTTATCGCGCACTTATTAACAATGTTTGTGAACAATTCGCTTAAAAAGGTTAATAACCTGAAATCATTGACCAATAATATTGCTATCGAAATAAACGGATAATTATCTATTTATTTCCGAAATAGCACCTTTTTCCTTTTCATTCATAGAAAGCCCGGTTGGAGACGATCGGGTTTTCTCTTTTTTAATCCTGGATACAATATTTTGTGGTTGAAATCAGCAATCAACCGCATCAAACGGCTGCCTGAAAAGTAAAATCATTGTTGATTTGCGGGGCTATGTTCCAGGTCATTCAAGCCACATTCAAACAATTCGCATTTAAAATGGTTAAATGAGTACAGGATGCAGGCCGAAATTATCACTATCGGAGATGAGTTACTCATCGGACAAACCATAGATACCAACAGTGCCTGGATGGGTAAAGAACTGGCCAACCGCGGCATACAGGTTTCCCGCAAAACGGCCATCAGCGACACCAAAGATGCCATCATGAATGCCATCAAAGAGTCGTTTAACAGGGTGGATCTTGTTTTACTGACCGGCGGACTAGGGCCTACCAAGGATGACATCACCAAAAAAACACTCACCGAATTTTACGGATGTTCGTATCGCAGGGACAGCCAAGTAATGGCGCACCTGGAAAATATTTTCGCAAAAAGAGGTAGGACTTTACTGGACATCAATAGCCAGCAGGCAGATGTACCTGAAATCTGTGAAACCCTCTACAACGAAGTTGGGACAGCCCCCGGTATGTGGTTTGATGTAAATGGCAAGGTCCTGATCAGCATGCCAGGTGTACCATCTGAAATGATGCACATTATGGAAAACCGTGTATTTCCTAAGTTGAAAAACCGCTTTGAAACGCCCCACATCATTCACCTAACAGCCTTGACCATTGGCATTCCCGAGAGTTTATTAAGCAAACAACTGGAAACTTTTGAGTTGGGTTTGCCTCCCCACATCAAGCTGGCCTATTTGCCGGCCCTGAATACGGTAAAATTACGCCTTTCAGGCACAGGTATCAACGAAGATGAGCTACAGCAAGATATGCAGGCACAATTTGACGGGCTATGCAGCATTGCCAGCAAACACATATTTGCCCGGGAGGATATTCAACCCGTTAAGTTTATTGCACAAAAACTCATTCAGCACAAATTGAAGGTTACGCTGGCGGAAAGCTGCACCGGTGGTTACATTGCCAACCAATTTGTGCAGGTACCCAGTATTTCAAAAGTATTTTCTGGCAGCATAATCAGCTATTCCAATGAGATTAAGCACCGGGAACTGGGTGTTGATGAAGGGCTATTCACCACCGTGGGAGCTGTGAGCAGCGAATGTGCCAAAGCAATGTGCGAAGCCGCATTGGAAAAATTCAGTGCAGACATTGCCATAAGCACCACCGGTATTGCAGGCCCGGGAGGCGCTACCCCGGAAAAACGCGTAGGATTGATTTTTATTGGCATTGCTACCAAACAAGGCAGCATGGTACAAAAATTTCATTTGTTTGGAACCCGGGAGCAATTCATGTCGAGAGCAAGCAATTGCGCCATGCAAATGGTAAAAGAGGTCCTTTTAACCGAATTTGGAATCAAATAAACATAGCTATCAATGCAACGATTTCCCATTCTTTTTTGTCTATATTGCAGTGGATTCTGAATTGAAATTTAGGGGAGTTAAAATATCAAGGTCTTTATTTTCACCCACGAAGGTGTTAATGCTTTGGATATTAACATTTTCTGTATTTTCCCACAACCTTAGCGGGCAAAACAATGAATCCATCCGCCTTCAATCTGCCTTTATTAAAAACCAGGGGCAATGGAAAGACGGAAGCCAATATCAGTTTCGCAGCGGTCAGTTTCAGGCCATTTTTTTCCCTGATAAAATTTTGTTTTCAGTAGCAAAAGCAAAACAAGCTCCCTCACCCACCAAAACAAAATTCACCGCACAACAGCAGCACCAGGATCCAGAAATGATTTTTCAGGTTTGGGAAATTGCCTACAGCAATACCGAATTGTACAGATATTCCAGCGAAAAACCCATTGAGAGCCGCGTAGGCTATGTGCTTGGAGGCAACAATGCAAACATCACCTATCCGGCACAATTTTCGGAATTAAGCATCAAAGACCTTTATCCTGGAGTCGATGCCCGATTCAGTGAAAACAACGGAGTACTTAAAATAGATTACATCATTGCACCAGGCAAAATACCTGAAATCGCCTTTTCTATCAAGGGTTTTAAACAAACAGGGGTAGATGAAAACGGAAACATCGTTTTACAAAGTGAATATGGCAGGATTGTGGACAGCATCCCGCACAGCTATAGCCAAAACAAAGAGCATACTCCCGTTGGGGTTGGTTATGAAAAGACCGGGACCGACCTGTTCAGGCTAAAATTCCCCGCCGGATTTGAAAACAAGCATGGCCTGGTGGTTGATCCATTTTATATGGATTACAGCACCTATTTCTATGGAAACAACTTAGTTGGCAGCTGGACATACATTTATGATGTGGATGTGGACGACTACAACAACAGTTACATCACGGGTATTACCTACGACAAATTTCCCGGAAAGCCCGGCACCTACGATACCACGCTGGCAGGAGCAACAGATGCTTTTTTGTGTAAAATCCCCTCCGGCGGCGGCAAACCAGATTATTTTATTTATGTAGGTGGAGCATCAAACGACTATGGCTATGCCATTGCCACAACCGAGAATGGGGATGCCTATTTAACTGGCTACACCGTTTCTACGGATTATCCCGTTACAATTGGCGTGTTTGAGCCTAAGAAACCTACTGCATCCTATTCCAGTTTTGTTACTGGCATCAAATCGGATGGCAGTGCGTTGATATATTCAACCTTTATCAAAGGATATTGCTGGGTAATTGATGTAAACGAGCAAGGACAAGTATACATAGCACCCTACGGCGATTCACCATACCCAGTTACGAAAGACATAAACCCTCCCGGACAGGTGGGTGGCGGAATGGAGGCAAACATTATCCGCTTAAATGCATCCGGAACTGCCATATTAAACTGTGTTGCACTTATTGGCTCCGGCGCTGAATACGTTTATGCATTATCCATAGATAAGAAGAACCAGGTATATGCAGCAGGGTGGACAAGCAGCGATAACCTACCCGTAACCCTTGGAACCAAAAACTTTGGAGGTTTTTACAAAGGCGGAAGCTGGGATGGATTTTTGTTTAAGGTGGATTCTGCATTTACGAAATTTCTTATTTCAAAATACATTGGAACCTCAGGCTATGATTACATTTCAGCCATAGCGGTGAACGACAATGAAGATATATTTATTCAAGGTATTGCTGGTGCCAACGAATTGCCTGTGGCCACCAATGCATTCCCAGGTGGCTCCAATACTGGCTTTGGTGGTTCGGCATTCATCATGCGGATATATAAAAATGGCGTATTTCCGAGATGGACAACCTACATCACCAACAACACCTATGCATGGAGACAACGAATCAGCATAAACACCAAAGATGAATGTGTTTTTGCTGGCAGTACCTACAACAACAACCTCCCTACAACCACCGATGCGTATCAGAAAACCCTGAAAGGTGGTTATGATGGATTTATCGGAAAACTTTCCATTGATGGTGCAATCCGCTACCTATCCTACTTTGGCGGCAGCGGAACAGATTACTTTTTCGCGGTACAAACCCGCAGAATTGGTTGTGTAAGCCATATCCTTATGGGCGGTTGGGGATCGGGTAATGATTATCCTACACTTAATGCCTGGAAATCTACTATAAATAACAATTTCGCCTCCACTGGCCGCTTGGTTAAATGGAGAGACACCCTGAAAGTTGACCCCATCGATTTTGGGCCGGATGTAATCCAATGTGACCGCAATTACCGTATTTTGGATCCCGGCAATCCCGGAGCAGACTATAAATGGCAGGATGGCAGTAAACTATCCTATTACATCGTCCAAAAGCCCGGAAAATACTGGATTAACGCAAGCTATGGCTGTGGTTTCAAAACCGACACTATCATCTTTAAGATAGCATACAGCGCTAAACCGTATTTCCGAAAAGACACGCTTATTTGCAATCGATACGGATTGCAACTAGATGCCAGAAACGACACCATAAAAGGAATTAAGTACCTCTGGAACACCGGCGATACGACCCAAAAAATATTTGCAAATAGTTCGGGAAAATACCTGGTTTCCATGTGGACCCCTGTTTGCCAATGGCGGTATGACAGCATTGTTGTAAACAAACAGTATAAGCCCATACGGGGCATTCACCAGGCAGACACCTTGTTGTGCAAACCCTTGCTGCTGAACCTTAGGGCAGGATCTGACACCATAACTGCCGCTTACCTTTGGAATACCGGAGATACAGTCAACCAAATATCCATAAACAAGGCAAGTAGATACCATGTTGCCATCAGCAATGTTTGCGGAAGCCTGCTTGATACCGTGGGCATACTGGCAGACAGCATTCCCACATTATCCTTCAAAACAGATACCTTAATTTGTGATAAGGACAGTTTTGTTATTCAGCGAAAAGGCTTGTCGCAATGGACAACATTGACATGGAACGATGGAAGCAAAGATTCATCAAGGACTTTTAAAACCCCAGGAACCTACACTGTAGCCATTAAAAATGCATGTAAGGGATACACCGATACCGTGAAGCTTAAGATGGGTAAAATCCCCAAACCGTTTAGCCTAACCAATATGTTGTGGTGCGACAACAACCAGCTATACCAAACCGTAAACGACAATAGTTTTGCAAAAATACGCTGGAGCACAGGAGATACGGGCAAGCAATTATTAATCAAAGATACAGGCATTATTGTGGCAACAGCAGAAAGCAATTGCGGCATCAGTTCCACAACCTTTAGGGTAAGCAGGGGTTTCAGCCCTATCATTCTTCTGGGTAAAGACACCCTGGTGTGTAATGCGGTTAGCTTCAACATCATTCCAAAAAACGTTAAGCACCTCAGTGAAATCAATTGGGAAAATGGTTTGATTACAATGAACAGAACCATCAGCAGCAATGGAAAATACTGGGCTACCGGCACCAATAACTGTGGAACAATTACCGATTCTATACAGGTTGAATTTCTAAATGCACCGGTGGCAGACGCACCAGCAGATTTGTCGTTTTGCGATATCGTCAATCCTATACCAACACTTACGGCTAAGGCCTCGGGTGGCGCTGCTACTTACGCCTGGAACAATGGAGATTTGGGATTAACAACCCTGGCCAAAAACGGAGGAACATATGTTATTACCGGGGTAAATGCCTGCGGAAAAACAACAGACAGTACCCGGATTGTGGTGCATCCATCTCCCCTACCAAACCTTGGGATTGATACGGCATTTTGCGGAACCTTTGCATATCCATTAAACGCTGGAAATGGATGGAAACAGGTAATCTGGAGCAATGGTTCAAGCAGCCCTGCAATTGTTGTAAACAACTTTGGTCAATACCGTGTAACCGTAACAGACATCAATGGCTGCAGCGGTTCAGATGAAATAACCATTGGAAGCAATTGCAAGCTTATCTGGTACATACCCACTGCCTTCACCCCCAACAACGATGGCAGAAACGACCTTTTCACCCCCACCATCAAAGATGTTCTGGATTTACACATAAAAATTTACGACCGTTGGGGTTCTCAGGTTTGGGACAACAAAGGCCAGACCAATGCCTGGGATGGTAATATTAACGGCAATCTTGCACCGGAAGGGGTCTATATCTGGAGGGCTGAATTTAGAAGCAACTTCAAACCCTACTATAAAGAGGGAACCGTAACGCTTATGCGTTAAAAATCTATCCTGAATTTCTCGCGTTTCAACTCAGCATATGGCAGTGGATTCTGGTAATCCTCGCCAAACTTCAGGCGTTTGCGAACGATACCAATGGCCTCAAAAATGGCATTTCTGAACGATAGTGTTTCGCAAGTGCCTTTTCCTGCAAGGTCATAAGCGGTTCCATGATCCGGGCTTGTGCGTACCAGGTTCAATCCTGCAGTAAAATTAATGCCATCATAGAAAGCAAAGGTTTTAAAGGGTATCAATCCTTGATCGTGGTACATGGCCAATACCCCATCGAATGACTTATAAGCAGCACTGCCAAAGAAGCTGTCTGCGGAATAAGGACCATAAACCAGTTTATCCTCACCAAAAACTTTTGCTATGGCCGGTTTGATCATTTCAATCTCCTCCTTGCCCAGCAAACCGCCGTCACCGGCGTGTGGGTTTAGGCCCAAAACGGCAATTCTGGGTTTGGTAAAACCAAAATCTTCGCGCAGCGCTTTGTAAAGGGTATTGATTTTCGAAACAATAAGGTTGGTGGAAAGCGAAGCCGCTATTTTACTGATAGGTAAATGTTCGGTAACCAGCCCCACGCGCAAATCTTCGTTAACCAGCACCATTTCATAATCCTGCACACCCAGTTTTTGGGCGATATAACCTGTATGGCCGGTAAAATCGGGCAAATGGGCAGCAACTGTATTTTTATCCAGTGGTGCCGTAACCAGTGCATGCAACCTTCCGGCCACAGCATCTTCCAGGGCTTTATCCAACGCCAGAAGTGCTTCTTTACCTGCAATATCAGAAGCTTTACCGGGGGTGAGTTCCACGCCGGCATCGCTGCTCACAACCAAATTCAACCTTCCCGGCTTCGCATCAGAAGCGTGTTGTACCAAATGGTACATGGGTTCCTGAAGGTTCAGCAACTTTTTGTAGAATACAAAACTTTTGGGAGAAGCGTAAACAACTGGAGTGCAGTACTTGTAAATATGCTCATCGGCGAAAGTTCGGATGATTAGTTCAAGGCCTACTCCATTGGGGTCGCCCTGGGTAATACCAACGACTATTTGTTGCTTATCCATTGGATTTGTTTAGTAAATATTGCACCACCATTCTTACGCCTACACCGGTTCCACCTTTAACCCTGTATGCATCAGGGGCATGGTTATAAGCGGTTCCTGCAATATCAAAATGCAGCCAAGGGTAATTGGTAAAATGTTTCAGGAACGCGCCTGCTGTTTGCGCACCGCCCTCGGCTTTGCCCAAATTTTTAAGGTCGCTGATATCGCCTTTCATTTCTTCGGAATATTCATCCCAAAGTGGAAATTCTGCCAAACGCTCGTAAACGGTCTCTCCGGCCTGTTTCACCTGCAACTTGGTTGCTTCGTCGGCGGTGCCCATCATGGCGCTGCCATAGGCTCCCAAGGCACGGGCTGCTGCACCGGTAAGGGTGGCAAAATCCATCACCAGTTCAGGTTCATATTTTTGGGCAAACGCAAGTGCATCGCACAAAATAAGCCTGCCTTCCGCATCGGTATTGAGCACTTCTACGGTTGTTCCGTCAAAGGTGGTGATGATATCGCCCGGGCAGATGGCATTCTCGCCGGGTCTGTTGTCTGTTGCAGGAACCATTCCAATTACCCACAAAGGCAATTTCAATCGGGAAACCGCAACCATAACACCCGCCACAACAGCAGAACCCGCCATATCGCACTTCATATAATCCATGCTAGCCGGAGTTGGTTTAAGGCTTAACCCGCCGGTATCGAAAACCACCCCTTTACCAACCAGAATGATGGGCTTGGTGTTTTTAGCATTTGCGGGTTTGTACTCCATGATAGAGAACGTGGGAGGATCCTGACTTCCTTTGTTTACGGCAAGCAAACCACCCATTTTCTGGCTTTCAATTTTTGCTTCATTCCAAACATCAACCGAAAATCCGGATTGTTCGCCCAGCGCCTGAAATTGATCCGCCAGGGCTGTTGCATTTAACGTAATAACAGGCTCATTAACCAAATCCCGCGCAATAAACACCGCTTCTGCGACGGTTTTTACGGTAGGCCATGTTGCTTCACCTGCACCTTTGTATATCAATGATTTGAGAGAAAACGCCGATTTCTCGCGGTCTTTCAGGTATTTGTCAAATTTATAATTGCTTAACCACAAGCCTTCAGCCAGTGCCAATCCCAAAACCGCCTCAGCATCCGCGTTAATGACATTTACTTCATTGGCTTTATCGGCATTTAACTGTTTTGCAATATTGCTTCCGGCTTTGCGCAAACGCTCCGATTCTGCATTGCCCTGGGCCTTACCTGCCCTTTCCATGTAAAACATGCCCTCTGCCCCCCGATAGCTGTAGCTCCAAACATCGGCCTGATATGCAGACATAAAGTATTGTTTCACCACTTCCGGGATGGCAACACCCGCCAGGGCGTCTTTGTTTAGGTTTACGATTACTACTGACATAGATTGAGCGCGAAAATACGCAATAATAGGCGATTATAGCCCAAAAAAGACTGCGATTTCTGTTCATCCACAGTTTGTGCATTACATAAAAACCAATCATGGGTGCAGGGGCTTAATTTTGCGTTGATGTCATCCAAAATCCGCGTTGGTATATTTTTTGGCGGCGCTTCTCGCGAAAGGGAGGTTTCTTTTGCCGGAGGCCGCACCGTTTATGACAATTTGGATAAAAACCTTTTCGAAGCCGTTCCCATATTTGTTGACCCATTTGGAAATTTTGTACTGCTGGATTGGCAGTACGTTTACAAAGGCAGTATTCGGGATTTTTACCCTCCTGCAGCCCATTTACCTGACTTGCCTCATGGTTTTCAGGTTTATGCAGAAAGCCTGAATCCTGACAGAAACAAACAGCTTGAAATGCTTTCCGAATTGGGGAATGTGCTTCCTGCTGAGGATTTATCGTTACACATTGATTTTGCATTTCTGGCGCTACACGGCTCACTGGGGGAAGATGGAACCATACAGGGCTTGCTGGAATGGTTTGGTATCCCCTACTCCGGATCTGGAATATTCGCCTCTGCACTGGGCATGAACAAAGCCCGCCAAAAAGATTTTCAGGAACGTTCCGGATTGTATGTAAACCATTACCAAACCCTGAAACGGCAAACATGGATCAGCGCCGATGACAATGAGAAGGCAGTGCTGTTTCGCTTCTACAACCAGGAATTCAAAGAGCATTTTGTGGTGAAGCCTGCCAATCAAGGCAGTTCACTTGGTGTGAGCGTTTTAAAACATCCAGATTTTATTGCTTTTGAACAAGCGATAGACCTTGCATTCTTCAGGCTGCGTGTACATAACGATGACTGGCAAAAACTGACCGAAGAAGGCAAAATAGAATTCATCAAACAATACACCGATATCCGGAGCGGATTGGGCTTGCCTGTGCTGGCAAACGGCAAGGAATGCTGGATGCCGGATGCTTTGCTGGAAACCTTAGATAATGCATTTCTGAAGCATGAATCAACGGTATTGCTGGAATCACCGGATGCCGAAACGGAAATTGTGCTGGAAGAATTTATTGACGGGCGCGAGTTTAGCTGTATTGTGGTGCGGGATGATGCAGGAAACCCAATAGCACTGCCGCCTACCGAGATTCAGAAAAAAACCGATCTTTTCGATTACCGAAGCAAATACCTGCCTGGCCTAAGCCACAAAATAACCCCAATGCCCGGTGCACCGGAGCTCATAGAGGAAATACGTTCTGCCTGCACAGCTTTGTATGATTTTTTTGGTTTCAATGTTTACGCAAGAATCGACGGATTCGTTTCTCAGGATCATGAAATTTTCCTAAACGATCCCAATACCACCAGCGGTATGATGCCCAGTAGTTTCTTTTTCCACCAGGCAGCGGAAATCGGGCTCAATCCCGCAAAGTTTCTAACGTTCATAATCAGAAACTCCTACGCAGAACGCATAGAAAGTCAGCCCCGCGCCCAAAGCCTTGCAGCAAAGCTTCACTTACTGGATGCGGGAATCAACGGGCAGAATACCGAAGACAATAAGAAGCAGAAAATTGCCGTTATCATGGGTGGATACAGCTATGAAAGGCATATCAGCATGGAAAGCGGGCGCAATATTTATGAAAAACTGAGCAGCAGTGCCGAGTACGAGCCCATTCCGGTTTTCCTTACCGGGAATGCCCAACACTTGCGCTTGTTTCAGATTCCGCTCAACATTATGCTCAAGGACAACGCGGATGATATCAAAGAAAAAGTGCTTGATTTTCATGTCAATCCCGTGTTGGAAACCATTGCTGAAGAAGCCGCTGAAATCATACAGCGATACAATCCCGAAGGCATGCTCAAAACCCCAAGGGAACTGGATTTTGCCACACTGGCAAACATGGCAGATGGTGTATTCATTGCATTGCATGGCAGACCCGGTGAAGACGGAACCCTGCAGCAGGAACTGGAAAAACACGGATTGTACTACAATGGCAGCAAACAACACAGCGCGGCCATTACCATCAATAAGTTTGTTACCAACCAGCAATTGCGGGCAGCAGGATTTTTGGTAGCCGACCACACCATGATTTCCAAAACACAATGGAAACAAGATTCCAATACCCTGGAAGCATCACTGATTGAACGTTTTGGCCTCCCGCTTATTGCAAAACCTGCCGATGATGGTTGCAGTGCAGCCGTCAGAAAAGTAAAATCCGCAGCAGAGTTGCATACTTTCATTTCCGGAATTTTTAGAGAGCCAAATACCGATGAAAGCAATCTGCGTATTGCTTTGGGGCTCACCCAAAACGAAGAATTTCCCGCAAAAGAAGAGTTGTTGATTGAAAAGTTTATCGACAAGGGCAATGCGGTAAGGTTCTTGGAAATAACCGGTGGAATGCTTACCCACAAGGATGATTCCGGCAACATTCGGTATGAAATCTTTGAACCCAGCGAAGCGCTTGCTGAAAGTGAAATATTGAGCTTGGAAGAGAAATTCCTGGCCGGACAAGGGCAGAACATTACCCCTTCCCGTTTCAGCAAAAACCCCGAAGAACAAGCCAGAATAAGCAATTCGGTAAAGAAAACCCTGGAGGCCGTTGCACGCACATTGGATGTAACCGGATACTGCCGCATAGATGCTTTTGTGAAAATATTTGCCGATGGCACCATCGAAACCTGGATTATTGAGGTGAACAGCCTTCCAGGAATGACCCCGGCCACCTGCATCTATCACCAGGCTTCCATAAATGGATACAAACCTTTTGATTTTATCCGGGAAATCCTGAATTTTGGCAAACAAACACTCCAACCAACCCATGAATAAAAACCTGCTCTACAATATCGGCCTTGGAATAATGGCCACAGCGCTGTTTGTGGTGTTGATTTTCCTCTGGCTGGGTTGGTTCACGAGGCACAATGTTGCCATACAAGTGCCAAATACCGTAGGCATGAATATTGAGGAAGCGCTGGAAAAACTTGATGATGCAGGGCTTCGCTACGAAATTTCGGATTCGGTTTACGTAGAAAACCAAAAGAAAGATGCCATAACCGAACAAGATCCGGCACCCGGAAGTTCTGTAAAACCAAACCGCATTATTTACCTGGTACTAAACTCATTGGCAAAACCCAAGGTAAAAGTGCCCATGCTGGTAGATCAAAGCCTGAATTTGGCCACAGTACTGATAAAAAACAGCGGACTGGAAGTTGGGAACATTGAATACAAATACGACGAAATTGGCAACAACCTGGTGGTAACCCAATCCATCAATGGAATGGAGGTACCTGCAGGCAAAATGGTAACCAAAGGCACACGGATTGACTTGCTTGTGATAAAGAATCAGCGCAACGAAGAAACCTCAGACAGCACGGTGAAAGTTGACAGCGAACAGCAAGAAAAACCGCCCGCTGAAGAAAAGCCAAAAAGAAAAAGACGAAACAAACGCCGTTGATTTTACCTTTGCCATACAATTAAATTACAGCATACTTCGTTAATTTACGTTTAATTCCATGAAACTACGCCCCTTGTTCGCCAGCACACTCGTTTTTATTACGGCCGGGATTGCATGTGCCCAAGGGGTTTCGATTCAGCCACTCACCCAGAGATACACGCCCAAAAACACACAGGGGAACAACCTTGCTTTCAGCACCATTAGCGATACCCTTGATCTGCCTTTTTTCGATAATTTTACGGTAAGCAGCGGTTATCCTTCAGCAGCGCGCTGGACCGACAATCAGGCTTGGGTAAACAACACCTTTAGCCAGCAGCAACCCGATTACAACATTGCTACGCTGGACCACCTGGATCCAAAAGGCATGCCCTGGAACGACCTGCTTAACAAAAGCATTTTCACCTATGCAGACAGCCTCACCAGCCAACCCATTAACCTGCAGTTTTACAAAACCGGTCCTATAACCACCAAAAATTACCAGCCGTCAGACAGCGTTTACCTCAGTTTCTTTTTCCAAACCGCAGGATTGGGAGATGTTCCTGAAGCAGAAGATTCGCTGTTGCTGTTCTTTAAGAACAAAACAGGCCAATGGCAAAAAGTATGGTGGCAAACCGGGAAAACCATGAAAGATTTCAAGCAGGTGATGGTTCCGATTACCCAAACGGATTATCTTTTTGGAACTTTTCAGTTTCGCTGGGTTAATTTCACCAAAAGTACAGGAAACCTAAACCACTGGCACCTGGATTATGTTCGCATTGAACGGAACCGCAATTACCTGGATACCGGTATCCGGGATGTGGGCATCCGCAATGCAACACCGGCGCTCATCAAAGACTACACCATTGTTCCCTACAAGCATTTCCTGGACCACGTATCCGACCTCACGCGCACAAACCATTTGGTTTCGGTAAACAACCTAAACAGCAGCACCACAGTCCAAACACGCTTTCAGCTTGAAATCAGGAACCGATACAACGCTGTCATATTGCTCCGGCCGTTTTCTTTAAGCAGCAAGAACATTGCACCCGGTTTGGATGCGGAAACATTTGGACAGGTGAAACTGGATACCCTCAGTAGCGAAAATCCATACCTGGACATTACCTATAAAATTGCTCCGCAGAGTGATGATGTAACCCCAGACAACTACAATGCAGATGGCGACAACAACCAATTCCAGACCAGGCAGCAGTTTAATCCCTGGTATGCCTGGGACGATGGCTCTGCAGAAGGCGGAATCGGGCTGAATTACGAGTTCCTGCCCGACATTAAAGGTCAGTTTGCCATGCGTTTTGATTTGCTGAAGACAGACACCCTGCGTGGCCTTTCCCTGTTTTTTAACCGCAGCCTGGAAGATGTTAGTAACAGGAAATACAAATTCCGTATCTGGCGTAAATTATCTCCTGTAGGTGCACCCGACAACCAAGACCTTTTGGTGTATGAAAGTCCGTTTAACCTTCCTGTTTATGCAGACACGCTTAATGGTTTTCGCCATTTCTATTTCGACACCACACTGGCCCTGGATGCTGGCGAATATTACATTGGATGGATTCAGTACCAAAAATTTGTGCTGAATGTGGGGTATGACAACAACTACCGCTACCAGGACCAGGATGCCAAAAACCCGAACCTGTTTTACAACTTGTTGGGGCAATGGGAATCGGTTGATGCATCAATTAAAGGCACGCCCATGATAAGACCGCTGATAGGCTCTGCAATGCAGCACCGCATGAAAACAACCGTGGTGAAGCGCAGCAATCCTGTTATCATTCCAAACCCGGCAAACGAATCCTTTAGGATTGGCGGAATTCCCGAAGCCAAACAGGTTTTGCTTTACGACGCCATGGGGAAAATGGTGCTCAACATACGCCCAAGCGGCAAAGAAAACATACGCATTGATGCATTGGTACCCGGAGTTTATCATTTGGAATGTATCGATGGCAGCGGCATCCATTACCATTCATCATTAATCAAACAATAACGCATGCAAGACATTACAGCCATAGAATTAAAAGCACGGTTAGACCAGGGTGAAAAGCCCTTTATCATTGATGTTCGTGAATCCTGGGAATACGAAGAGGCCAATATTGGCGGACTGCTTATTCCATTGGCTGAATTGCCTGGAAAACTGGATGAACTTGAAGATCATAAAGAACTGGAAATCATCGTGCATTGCAGAAGCGGTGCCAGAAGTGCCACGGCTAAGGCATTCCTGGAATCCCAAGGTTTCACACAGGTACGGAACCTCCTTGGCGGTATCCTGGACTGGCAAAGACAATTCGGCGCGTAACATGTTGCGTTCGGTTTTGATATTGCTGCTATCAATTCCGTTATGGTTAACGGCCCAAAAACCAACTGAACCGGAAGAAAAGAACCACGCCGGTGTTGCCGGTGCTGCCAATTTCAAGGACATTTACCTTAAACTGGCCGATACTTTCTATGGTGGATTTGGTGCAGATACCCAATGCACAATCATCAAATACATCATCTCCGGCGCACGGACACAAGGAAACATACAGCACCATTTGTTGCAAGGAAGAAGCTGGCATCTGGGAAATGAAAATAAATTCACCATTCGGCCAAAAATCAACAGCATTGGCACCAGTAGCGTTGAGGAATGCATCGATTCCATGTACACAACCCCGGAAGCCAACAGGCAACTTGACTCATTGGTGAAAAATGGTTGGAAAATACAATTTGCAGAAGGAAAATATGAACTTATTGAAGACAGCACAGGCCGCTTCAGTGGCAATGCTGCCGGTATTTTTAAAATACAATTCCTTTATCACCCTGTGCTAAACGAGCACAGGG
>CANKVN010000060.1 GCA_947487055.1 Flavobacteriales bacterium | reverse complement strand
CTATCGCGCAGGCTCCATCTGTAGGTGGGGATACCTTTAAAACCCGCAGGAACACTGCCTTCCCAGGCAAAGCGTCCACATTTCAGTATGGTGTATTTACGGGTGCTGTAGGCGCGGGGGTTTACCTTTACTTTAAAACCACGAATAGCCTGCGATGGTTTTGGGCAATGGTCATCGGTGGCGGTAACAGTGAAGGAATAGGCAACATCACTGGCTTGACCTACCTTGGTTTGCCAGCAGAACTCTGCTGTTTTTTCACGGTCTTTGGGGTTCAACACAGTGAAGGTAGCACCGGGAATACCGCGGTTCCACTTCAGCTGAACCGTATCCGGAACTGTTTGATAAGGAGTAAATGTTTCGTCCTTACCATCTATTTTGAAACAAATTTTGTCGCCTTCGCAGACCTTATTGGAGGCAGGTCCTTCAATTGTAGGGGATTTGTTGTAACCACAATCGTCCTTAACAATCAACTGCATGTCTCGCCGCGTTCGCCCGACGACAATCCACTTGGCTGTGGCGCTATCTTTTCGATATTCTGTAATCTCAATTACGACAACGCCTACCTCGTCACATTTGGTTGGCGTAAAAATCAAGTCACCGGAACTCGTATCCAGAAAAAATCCTCGGGGGGGCTTGGTGCTGGTATTGGGAACACAATCCACTTTGCCAGGAGGAATACAATATGGCGTCATGGGATAGCGGGGACTGAAAGGAGAAGAATAGTTTACGCTGGTGGTTGGCAATGAATTGATACCTGCAACCAGCTTGTATCCAAATGAATCAAAATCGGTGGTGTCAACTGCACCATTGTTAAAATAGTAAGCCTGGTTACAACACAAAAAACCGATGGGCTCATTCGACAGCGAAGGACTCGAATTGCACTTCTTGGTTGTTTTTGGGATGTTGCAGATATTAATCATACAGGTTGACCAAAAATCATTGTTCTGAGGACCCGTAGTGATAGCACCATTTCGGCAGCACTGCCCAATGGCAAAGGTCACCTCGCAACAATTGGACTTTCCGACAAAGTTTTTCAAAGGATTAACATTGAAATCGACGGTGGTTTCAAAAGTATGCTCTTCAATACCTTCACCAGTGAAGCCTGTATTCTGCGGATTGCAAGGCTTAGAAGCGGAAGAGCAACGCGGTGTTACATCGCGAATACCGGTTCTGGTGATACTCAGATTGTAAACACCACAGCCATTTCCTCCGTTTAAACCTCCGTAAGCCTGAAATGAGGGTCCACTGAAGGAAATACCGCGACAATCGCGGTAAATTTTTGCAATAATCTTGTACTTTCCTCCACCCAAACAACGATAGGTCATGTCTGCACCCATCATGTGGGAAGCCGAAATTTTACCCGCATAACCCAATAAAAGGGCCAGCGCTAATAGTATGTGTCTTTTCATAAGCAATTCAATTTG
Source organism: Flavobacteriales bacterium (assembly GCA_947487055.1). Lineage (GTDB taxonomy): Bacteria > Bacteroidota > Bacteroidia > NS11-12g > UBA955 > RGEC01. Next base: position 13,303 of record CANKVN010000060.1, on the reverse strand, counting down.
AATGATTTAATCGTCATGTTAATGACAATGCAATTCAATCAATCGTTGCCCCAAAAATAATTAATTTTCATATAATACCCAAAGTATTGAATAAAATGATAATCTTTAAAACGCTAACTAATTGTTTTACTTGAAGTTAATCAATTATTTTAAAACACCTTTAAAAAAACCTAAAAGGTGATTTAAATTCGCAATCTAATCCAACATGAAATACAACCGCATTTCTTCTACCCTATTTGAGAAAAACAGGAAAAAATTTGTTCAGCAAATGAAACCGGGTTCCATTGCCATATTCCACAGCAATGATGAGGTACCAAGAAATGGCGATGCATTTTACCGATTCAAGCAAAACTCAGATTTGTTTTACCTCTCCGGAGTAGATCAGGAAGATACTGTATTGGTTTTATTTCCGGATTGTCCGAACCCAATTTATCGTGAGATGTTGTTTATCAAAGAAACCTCGGAACAAATTGCCATTTGGGATGGGGCAAGGCTAATGCCAAAGGAGGCTTCTGAGGTTAGTGGTATAGGGCAAATATTCTGGTATCACGAATATAAAAAGACTGTTCATTCAGCATTTTTAATGGCGGAAACAATCTACCTGAATTTAAATGAAAATGACCGTTCAGTAGATACTGTTCCTGCAAACCAGTATCGGTTTGCGCAAGAGATAAAAAACCGTTATCCGGCACATCAAATATCCCGCAGTGCGCCAATTTTGGCCAATTTGCGCATGGTAAAAGAACCCGAAGAAATTGCATTGTTAACGGAAGCCACAAGCATAACACGAGCAGGTTTTGAGCGCTTGTTAAAATTTGTGAAGCCCGGAGTTTGGGAATATGAAGTTGAAGCTGAATTGATTCATGAATTTACGCGCAGGCGCTCCGGTGGATTTGCGTTTGACCCCATTATTGCGAGCGGCAGCAGTGCCTGCGTATTGCATTATGTAGAAAACAACAAAATATGCAATGATGGTGACTTATTGTTGTTGGATTTTGGTGCAGAATACGCAAACTACAATGGCGATTTAACCCGTTGTATTCCGGTAAATGGAAGGTTTACGCCAAGGCAAAAAGCGGTTTACAATGCTGTATTGAAGGTTCACCGGGAAGCAGGCAAATTGATTAAACCCGGAAAAACCATACCTGAATACCACCAGGAAGTGTGCGAAGTAATGACCGAAGAACTGGTAGGATTGGGACTTTTGAGCATGGATGAAGTAAAAAACAACAAACGCGCATTTGCCAAATATTTTATGCATGGCACCAGCCATCACTTAGGACTGGATGTGCACGATACCATGCACCGATACGGTAAAATGCAGGTTGGCAATGTACTTACGATTGAGCCCGGAATTTACATACCTGAAGAAGGTATTGGTGTTCGCATAGAGAACGATGTACTGGTAACCGAAAACGGATTGCATGACTTCATGGCCGGCTTACCCATAGAGGTAGCGGAGATTGAAGACATCATGAATGCTTAACCTTATTTAGACCAGCCCTCTTTTCCTTTTAGCGGAACAAACCTGAAAGGACCGAAAGATTCGTTGATGATTTTACCATCAGGGGTTTTGCTGATGCGGAACATGATTTGCGAATCGGGCTTATCGCCTACCGGAATAACCAGTCTGCCACCGGGTTTCAGCTGATTTACCAAAGATGCTGGAACTTCAGGAGCGCCAGCTGTAACTACAATGGCATCATAGGGTGCAAATGCAGGCAAACCCATGGTTCCATCGCCATGAAAGCATTTTATATCGTTGTCCAAAATTTTAAGCACTTTGATGGCATCCTTTAGCAGAGGCAATACGGTTTCGACCGTGTAAACCTGCACCCCGATTGCAGAGAGCACAGCTGCCTGATAACCACTGCCTGTGCCTATTTCGAGCACCTTATCCCCTGTTTTAAGCTGCAGCAGCGCTGTTTGAAATGCAACGGTGTAGGGTTGAGAAATGGTTTGTCCGTGGCCAATGGGAAAAGGCGCATCCCGGTATACAAATTGCTCAAAATCCATGGGAAAAAACAGCTGCCTTGGAACCTTGCCAATGGCTTGTAAAACCTGCTCAGACACAATGCCTTTCTGCCTAAGCTCATTCACTAGCTGGTTTCGTTTTCCGGCCATCACCGGTGTTTCTGTTATTTCTGCGGTTGTAAACATGTGTTAGAAAACGTGATGATGTTGAAACCGACGGTTACACCATTTTTGCTCCGGGTTGCAAAGTAACATTGCAATTTCCGAATTAACACATGAAGCTAAAAACCGTTATTCTGGGCTCCCAAAGAAAAGCTGAAATTTTTGCGCATCTGCTTTCAGGTGCAGAATCCTTTGAATTCTGCGGTTACTATGACCCGGACAGTGCAGATAACAGTGATGGAGCGGGCAATTTGCTATTCGCCCTGGAACTTGCTGAAAAAGCGGATGTTTTCATGTTTGACCGGCATGTGAATTTTATTGATTCTTCATTTATTGAGCATTTTGTGCGCTTAGGTAAACACCTAATGTTCGATGGCTTTTTGATACAGGATTTATCATTTCTGGAGCAGCTGTCCCGATTGCACAGGGAAAGCGGCAATTGTATGCACATAGCCAACATTTTATACAACAAACCGCTTTATACAACCGCCTCCCAATTCATCAGAAAGCCCCGGTTTATCAAACTGGAAAAAGAGTGCAGACCCCCATCTCCCGGCAATTTCGAGCAATGGCTGTTTAAGGAACTTGCACAAGACCTGGACTTGATAATCCGCACCGCGCAAAGCGGAATAAGGGAAGTATCTGCCCGGCCCTTGTTTTTATTTGGCAACAACCCGGATTTATTAAACATCCACATTGAATTTGACAATGATGCTGTTTGCCACATTTCAGTTGGCAGGGCGATAGAACCCGGCACACACCGCATGAAGATCTTTCAGCAGGACCGTTTGTTTTCACTGGATTTTGCAGAAAACACGCTCAACGAATACAGGCCTATGGAAAACAAAGACCAACTGAGTATTCTGGAAGATCAGGACAACCAGCATCAGGAGCTCACCCTCATCCAAAGACCGGTAGTTCCTTTTGATTCATGGAAGATGGAGTTGAGGAACTTTGAAGAGAATATCCATAAAGCCCTAACCCCGCTCAGCACCATAGAAAACCTGGTTGAAGTAAACCAGTTAACTGCATTAATTACAGAAAAGGTTCAACGCAGGTATCACGAGGTATAAATAGGTTGTATTTTTGTGCCATGCGGATTCGCAATGTTTACATTGTCATAGCGACATTTATACTTTTATTGAGCGCATGTAAAGGCAAAGAAGAAGCCATACCTGCTTACATTAGAATTGATTCCCTTGCCGTAAATGTTACCCCTGAGCAAGGCAGCGAAATCCATGAAATTGCCGCTGTAAATGTTTATGTAGACGAACAGTATCTTGGTTTATTTGAAATTCCTTGCACCATACCGGCTTTGTACAGTGGTTCTCACAAGCTCACTTTAATTCCCTCGGTCCGTTTGAATGGTGCAAACAACCAGTATTACACCTACAGGCATTTAAAGAACAAAGACACCACCATTTTTCTAACGCCGGGAAAAATAACCCAGACCAGCACCCTCGCTTTCAGTTACAAATCCAACACTGAATTTGCCTGGGTTGAAGATTTTGAGGACAACAACAGCAGTTTAATACGCTTATTCTCCAGCAAAGGCGATACATCATTCATCAGCAATGAAGATTATTCATTGAATGGTCATTTTGCAAGAAAAACACCCTGTTTGAAAGTGGTGATGTCGGCAGCAGACAGCTCAAAAACCATTGATATGGCCTCGTTTAAGTATTTTTCAGGCCTGCCATTGAATGGTTCTGATTTGATGTTTGAGTTTGATGTGAAAAGTCCACTGCCACTGCAAATGGCCATGATTAGAAAGAACTCTTCCGGCAAGCAGTACCTGCCTTATGTATATATTTTTGAAACAGGTGGGAAATGGAAACGTTTTTATGTCAACCTGATTTATGAGCTATACAATCAGCCTGCAGATACCGAAATTCAGCTGTTACTCAGTCCCATGAAAGACCCAGGACTTAGCGGAAACCAAGAAATATTTTTTGACAATATCAGGTTCAGTTACTTGAAATGAACAAACGTTTCCAAATAGCATTGCACATCATTGCCGATTTGACGGGGGCTTCGCTGGCATGGTTCTTATTTTTCCTTTACCGCAAGCATGTAGTAGAAGCGGTGAAGCATGGGTACGATATTCCCATCAACAATGATTTGAAACTCATTGCCGGTTTGATTCTTATACCCGCCATGTGGCTGGTTATTTATGCCGGATCAGGTTATTATAAAAATATATTTCGCAGAAGCCGTTTGCGTGAACTGGAAATGACCCTACTAAGCGGCGTAACGGGCAGTTTGTGTGTATTTTTTGTCCTGATACTGGATGACAGTGTGGGTAATTACCGGGATTATTACCGCTCTCTGCTGGTTTATTTCACTTTGCACACCGGCATCACCATGTTGCTAAGGTTGCTACTGGTGAGCAGAACCATTTATAAAATCCAACACCGAAAATGGGGCTACAGAACGTTGGTGGTAGGCAATGGCAAAAATGCCATTCGTTTGTACCATGAACTAGAGCAGGCTAAAAGGTCTGAAGGGTTTTTCATGGTAGGGTTTGTATCCGGAGAGAATAATCCTGCTGCTGCATTGAATGGCCTTCAGGCATTGGGAACATGGAAAGACATTTCCAGGATCATCAGCGAGCACCGGATTGAGGATGTAATCATTTGCATGGACGATGAAGAGCACCATTTGGTACCGCAGGTGGTAGACCTTATCCAGAACGAGCCCGTGCATTTGAAAATAATGCCGGACAGTTATGGCATGGTACTGGGGATGGTGAAGATGAACAACATCCTGGGAGCCATGCTTGTAGAAGTAGATTTCGAGGTGATGCCCCAGTGGCAAAAAACTGCCAAGCGATTTTTTGATATTTTCATCAGCCTTTTGGCGCTGGTGATTGGATTTCCCGTATTGTGTCTTATTGCGCTGGCCATCGTGCTGGATAGCCCCGGTTCCATATTTTTTAGGCAGGAGCGTATTGGTTTCAGGGGGAAACCTTTTATGATTTATAAATTCCGGAGCATGAAAAAAGATGCCGAAAAATCCGGACCACAATTGAGCAGCGAACATGATGACCGCCGGACAAAGGTCGGTGCATTTTTGCGGAAGTCCAGGCTGGATGAATTACCTCAGTTTATTAACGTGCTGATTGGTGATATGAGCATTGTCGGGCCGCGTCCGGAAAGGCAATTTTTCATTGACCAAATCGTAAAAAAAGCGCCCTATTATGTTCGTTTACACCGGATAAAACCTGGAATCACCAGCTGGGGGCAAGTGAAATTTGGTTATGCCGAAAATGTGGATCAGATGGTAGAGAGAATGAAGTATGACATTTTGTACCTGGAAAACATGAGTTTGGGTTTGGATGTTAAAATCATGATTTACACCGCACTGATTATGATTCAGGGGCGCGGTAAGTGATACCTTATATCACTTTTTTCCATAACTTATCAATTTGGACTTGTATTTGATTAATTGCATAAAGACAATAGGATATTGACAGTGAGCAAAAACAATAATGCGAACTTTTTGATTACTACTAAAAAACATTGAGCCTTCAACATGAATGAAAACACAGAGACCATAAGCCCATTTCAACGCATCTGGCATTTGGTCGGTTCGGAAAGAAAAAACATCCGGTTTCTTTACATATATGCCATTCTGTCAGGTGCTATCAGTTTGATTATCCCTCTGGGAATTCAGGCCATAATCGGGTTGGTACTTGCTGGAAAATTGAGCAGCAGCTGGTTTATTCTAATTGTGTTGATTACCCTGGCCATTTTGTTATCCGGCCTCACCGGTTTGGCGCAATTGAGTATTTTGGAATCCATACAAAGCAAGTTATTTGTAAGAACAGCCTTTAACTTCTCGGAGAAACTGGCTTCTGCCTCCCGTTACTTAAAGAAATATCCCAGCCTGGTAGAATTATCCGAGAAATTCCTGGATATAATCACCGTTCAAAAGAGTTTCAGCAAGTTATTGCTGAGTTTTACCACTTCCCTGCTTGAAATTGTCTTTGGAATCATCCTGTTGGTTATTTATCATCCGGCTTTCCTGATATTTGGTTTGAGCCTGTTGATTTTGGTTGCCATTGTGCTCAGGGCCACCTATCGCAGGGGTATTGAATCGGCAAGAGCTGAAAGTAATTATAAGTTTAAGACGGCTTTTTGGCTATCCGAAATAGCGCAAAATAGGGTAACCTTTAACCTGAAAAAGTCACAAGGTTTCCATATGCACAAAACCGATGAATACCTGCACGGCTATATTAGCAGCAGACAATCACATTTTAAGATTCTTTATAATCAGGCCGCTATTGCTATAGGAATTAAGGTAGTGCTAACCATGGCCATGTTGTTTCTTGGCAGTTTTTTATTGGTTCGCGAAGACATCAGCCTGGGGCAGTTTCTGGCATCAGAAATATTGATAATATCTTTGGTAGATTCTGTCGGCAAACTGGTAATATCGGTTGAAAGCCTTTATGATGCGGGGATTGCGCTGGAAAAACTTGGCTCGGTAACCGATGCAACGCTTGATGACGATTTATCACTGAGCACACTTACCAATGTTGATGCATCAGCACCTGAAGTGACGATTACCGACAGGAAGAGCGGTCATCCGGTTGTGAATATTAAACCCGGACAGAAGGTTGGTATTTGCGGATTGCCCGGCACAGGAAGAACACGGATTCTAAAAACCATCATTGGGGAAATACAATCCGAATACAACGCCCAGCTGAACCATATACCCGTGGAAAATATATCGGGAGAATGCCTGGGAACCATAACCGGTATTTGCCTGCAGGGAAGCAATATATTCGAGGGAACCCTTGCCCAAAATATTGTGCTCTCCAATGAACCAGATATGAAAGAATTGACCACGCTAAGCAAAATCTTGAATCTGCATGGTTTTATATCTTCGTTGTCCGGAGGTTTCAATCACCTTTTTGAAACCGAAAGTGGCATTCCCAATAACATAGCCAAAAAAATACCGCTTGCAAGGGCCTTGTACCAATCTCCTCCACTGATCCTCATTGATGATGTGTGGAGCGTATTTACCCGGGAAGAACTGGAAAAAATAACAAACCACATTTGCAGCATTGGTTCAACGGTTATCTTCATTAGCAATAAATTGCCATTGTTAAGCAAGGCAGACAAGTGCCTGTACATTGCAGAGCATGGATTAACGGATCTTGGTAAACTAAACTTGAAAAGTTTGCCCGAAGGAATATTGAACATCACATGGCAGTAACACCGAACATGAAAATACGATTTGAAAGCGAACAGTTGCTGAAAGATAGTCCGTGGACCCAAAAGCGCATCAGCAAGCTAATGCTGTGGTTGTTGTTGCTTTTTTTGGTGTTTATGTTTTTACCCTGGACCCAGAACATACAAACACAGGGATCTGTAACAACATTGCTCCCAAATCAACGGCCACAGGAAATACAGAGCATTATTGGCGGCAGGATTGAAAATTGGTATGTTACCGAGGGTGATTATGTGCGCAAGGGCGATACCATTGTTAGAATTAGTGAGGTAAAAGAGAATTATCTGGACCCGAAATTGCTTGAACAAACCGAAAAGCAAATCAGGGCAAAGGAAAGCAGTGTTTCCAGCTACACCTCGAAGATAGAAGCCATCAACAGGCAAATTAGCCAGCTGGAGCTGAACCAGGATTTGACCTTGAAGCAGGCGAAAAACAAGGTCAGTCAGGAACAGCTGAAAGTGAGCAGTGAAGTCGCAGAACTGGAAGCCGCTAAAACGTCCGAACAGATTGCCAAGCAGCAGTTTTCCCGCGATAGCGGCTTGCAAAAGCAAGGCATAAAAAGCCCTTTTGATGTAGAAAACAGGCGTGTAAAATGGCAGGAAACTGTTGCCAAAAGAATTTCTGTAGAAAACAAATTGCTTACGGCAAAAGCTTCTTTGGAAAATGCCCGTTATGAATTACGCAACATTGCTGCCGAATATGGAGAGAAAATGGCAAAAACAGAAAGTGACCGTTTTAGTGCCATTAGCAACCAGATGGAAACAGAGGCCGAAGTAAGCAAGCTGCGCAATCAATTTAGCAATTACACCATCCGAAGTGGGTTTTACACCATATTGGCTCCGCAGGATGGATATGTAACCAAAACACTGGCCAGCGGTATTGGGGAAACCATTAAGGAAGGTGAACCCATTTGCACGGTGATGCCTTCCGCAGTTCACCTGGCAGTAGAAATGTATGTAGACCCTATGGATATGCCTTTGGTAAAGAAAGGACAGCATGTAAATTTCGTATTCGACGGTTGGCCAACCATTGTTTTTTCGGGATGGCCCAACTATACCTATGGCACCTTCCCCGGCCGCGTATTTGCTATAGACAACACCCCTTCCAACAACGGAAAATACCGTTTGCTCGTGGCACCGGAAGTCGGTGCAAAATCCTGGCCTTCGCAACTCAGGGTTGGCACAGGTTCTCATGGTTATTTACTCTTGAACCGTGTGCGGGTATGGTATGAAATCTGGCGCCAATTGAATGGATTTCCACCCGATTATTACAAGCAACATTCCACAACGGAAAAACCAAAAAAATGAGGATTTACCTGCTGCTGTTAACCTTTTGTTGCGGACTTGCCGCTGAAGCAAAAACCGATACGGCTAAATTGTATTTTAGCCAGGTTTTGCAATTGGTTAGGGAAAACCATCCCTTGGCCAAGCAGGCTGCATTGCTTCCCAAACAGGGCGAATCGTATGTAAGGTACAACCGAGGGGCTTTTGATCCCAAGGTGTATTTTCAGCAGCGCGATAAAACATTTAAAGCCCAGCAATATTATTCAGAAACAAGTGCAGCACTCACGGTTCCCACCTGGTATGGCATAGATGTTAAGGCTGGCTATGAAAACAATACCGGATTGTTTTTAAGTCCGGATATGGTGACCCCCGGCAACGGGCTCTCCTTCGTTGGTGTGGATGTTCCGCTAATACGCAATGTGGTTACCGATGCACGCAGAACGCAGTTAAGGCAGGCTCAGCTATATCAATCTCAGAATATGGCCATGAAAAACCAGCTGCTGAATGAACTAACAGCCAGCGTAATCCACGATTTTGCCGGTTGGTATTTTGCCTGGAAAGAACAACAAACCTGCACCCAGGCCGTGGCATTGCTTACCGACAGGATGAACGCCATCAGGGCAGAATTTATTGCAGGAGGCAAAGCAGCTACCGATACCATAGAAACGTATGCCCAGCGCGGGCTTTTTTTGCTGATGCTGCAAGAAGCAAGGGTAAAAGAAACCAAAACTAGGCTTTTGCTTGGAGCGCATTTGTGGAATGCCGATCAACAGCCACTGGAACCCGTTCAGGGAACTGTTCCGGACATTGCAGGAATTGAATTTTTAGACAGCATGATGCGCAGCTACCCAGACAGTGCAGTGGCTGGCAACATTCAGGAATTGCAGCCCCAGTTGCTATCTATGGGCTTGTATGTTCAGAAAAACAAACTGGAAGCAAACTTCAGAAAACAACAATTGCTGCCGGAGATATACTTGAAATACCAGGCACTGGCACCCGGCTATCTCGATTTCAGCAACAGCGGTACTTTTGCCCAAAACAACCGATTTGGCATAGGCTTTAGCAGTTCCCTGTTTTTGAGAAAAGAGCGTGGGGATTACCAGATGGCGAAACTGGCCTGGCAAGAATCGCAATTGAAGTTGCAACAAAAAACCAGGGACAATGTGCAAAAAGTGGGTGGCCTCTATCAGCAAACCAAGGCTTATTCCAATATGAGCAAGGATTTTGAAACCATCAGCGGCCTTTATTACCAGTTGTATGAAAACGAGAAAACACGTTTCACTTCCGGGGATGCTACGGTCTTTATGGTGAATATGCGCGAAACGAAATGGATGGAAACCCGATTGAAGCTGCTTGAATATCAGCAAAAGCGAATTATCAGCCTATCGGACTACCTGGAGCAAGTGGGTGTTTTGTGGCAATCGCTTCAGTGATTTTTTAAGCCGTAGGGCAAAAAATCATGCCAACACAACGACGATTATGCCGTTAAGGTTAAAAATCGCTCTAACGTGCCCAAAATGTGGAAAATTACCCTATTAGGAAGTATGCATCACCCCGATGTTGTTGTAAATTTACCACATAATCCATTTGGAAATTTCTTAGCAAAACATGAGTGATCAAAATAACGGGAATTACGGCGCGGAAAACATTACCGTACTTGAAGGACTTGAAGCTGTGCGCAAGCGCCCGGCGATGTATATTGGTGATATTGGCCACAAGGGTCTTCACCACTTGGTATATGAAGTAGTAGATAACAGTATTGACGAAGCGCTGGCGGGCCATTGTACCACCATCAATGTAAGCATACTCGAAGGCAACAGCATCAGGGTACTCGACGATGGTCGGGGTATCCCAACAGGCATGCACCCAAAGGAAAAGAAAAGTGCCCTGGAAGTGGTAATGACGGTGCTTCACGCCGGTGGTAAGTTTGACAAAGACACCTACAAGGTTTCCGGTGGTTTGCATGGTGTGGGTGTAAGTTGTGTAAACGCACTTTCCAAACACCTAAACGTTCGTGTTTTCCGTGAAGGCAAAATTTTCCAGCAGGAATATGAAATTGGTAAACCGCTTTATCCTGTTAAAGAAGTAGGTGAATCTACCCAGCGCGGAACGGAAGTAACCTTTACCCCCGACGATAGCATTTTTCAGGTTTCAGAATACAGTTTTGATACATTGCAAAATCGCCTTAGGGAACTGGCCTACCTGAACAAAGGTATACGCCTTACACTTACCGATGAGCGCAACAAAGACGAAAATGGCGTAGCCCACAGCGAAACCTTTTACAGTGAAGGTGGATTGAAAGAATTCATTTTATATATAGATGGAACCCGTGAAAAGCTGATTCCTGAACCTGTTTATTGCGAAAGCGACAAATACGGCATCCCGGTAGAAATTGCATTTCAATACAATACCGGCTACAGCGAAAATTTGCATTCCTATGTAAACAACATCAACACCATAGAAGGCGGAACCCACGTAGCCGGCTTCAGGCGTGCCCTTACCCGCACACTCAAGAGCTATGCTGAAAAGCAAAAGTTGCTTGAAAAAGTGAAGGTTGAAATCAGCGGAGACGATTTCCGTGAAGGCCTTACCGGTGTAATCAGCGTAAAAGTTGCAGAACCACAGTTTGAAGGGCAGACCAAAACCAAGTTGGGTAACAACGAAGTAATGGGCGCAGTAGATACAACGGTTGGTGAAATGCTTGAAAATTACCTTCAGGAAAATCCGAAAGAAGCCAAAATAATCGTTGACAAGGTTGTGCTTGCAGCTCAGGCAAGGGCAGCGGCGCGCAAGGCCCGTGAAATGGTTCAGCGCAAAGGGGCCATGAGTGGCATGGGATTACCGGGTAAGCTAAGTGATTGTTCCAAAACGGATCCCAGTGTTTGTGAAATATTCCTTGTGGAAGGTGATTCTGCGGGTGGAACTGCCAAACAGGGCCGTGATCGCGAGTTCCAGGCAATTTTGCCGCTAAGGGGTAAAATCCTGAACGTGGAAAAAGCATTGGAATATAAAATTTACGAAAATGAGGAAGTAAGAAACATGTTCACCGCCCTGGGTGTGCATATTGGCACCAATGCAGAAGGCGACAAAGAACTAATTCTGGACAATCTGCGTTACCACAAAGTGGTTATCATGACCGATGCGGACGTGGATGGTTCTCACATCCGTACCTTGATTTTGACCTTGTTCTTCCGCTACATGAAGAAACTGATCGAAAGCGGATATTTGTACATTGCAACTCCCCCGCTGTATCTGGTGAAAAAAGGCGCTAAAAGTGCTTATGCATGGAATGATGCTGACCGCGACCGCGCCATCAAAGAACTGGCCGGAGAAGGCAAAGAAGACAGTGTGAACGTGCAGCGCTATAAGGGTTTGGGTGAAATGAATGCTGAACAGCTATGGGAAACCACCATGGATCCTGCTAGAAGGACCCTGAAGCGTGTGGCACTGGACAGCGCAGCAGAAGCAGACCGCGTATTCAGTATGCTCATGGGTGACGATGTACCGCCACGCCGCGAGTTTATTGAAGCAAACGCCAAGTACGCCAAGATTGATGCATAATCAATCCCGGTAGGTTAATTACATTACTGAAATTTTATAATCCTTATCGGGTTCAACCGCTGTATTACCCTTGCAGGCAAATACATGACCAGCAGGCAAAGCAGTAAGGTTCCCAGATTAATCAGGGCAATATGCCATGGATTAATGGCTATGAGCACTTTGTTTACGTAGTAGGTTTCCGTATTTAGGGTGATGAAGCCAAAATGCTGTTGCAGCCAGCAGAGGCCAAGGCCAAAGGCATTGCCAAGCAACAAGCCTGCCGATGTAATGAACAAAACCTGGTAAATAAAAACGCCCCTAATTCCGGCATCCTTTGCTCCTACTGCTTTTAAGGTTCCAATCATGGTAGTGCGTTCTGTTACCAAAATAAGCAATGTGGTGCACATGCCAATGGCAGCAACCAGCAGCATCAGCGAAACAATGATGATGACATTGGTATCCAACAACGCCAGCCAATCGAAAATTTGACGGTTGTATCGTGCTGCAGGATTGATATTGAACACCCCGGGAGGCAACTTTTTGCTCAGTTGTTCGGCACAATCTGCTTCGGCAACGTTTGGGTTGAGCTGCAACTCCCATTGGGTGAATGCGGTATTGACCGGCATTACCTTTTGCACCTGCGCAATGTGTGTGATAAAATGGGTTTTGTCGTAATCATCCAGTCCGGTGCTGTACACCCCTACTATCCTGGGATTTATTGCCCTGGGGCGGCGATTGCCCGAAGAATCTTCCTTAAAAAAAATGGCTTGAAGGCGGCCGCCAAGTTTCAGCCCCAGCCGCTTGGCCGTGAGGGATGATATCATGGCTACGTTGCTGTCTTTTTGAAAATCAGGAACCTGGCCTTCGATAAGCTGGGCGCCTAAAAATGTAAAATCATAATTGGAAGAAATTCCTTTGGCAACCATGCCATCTATTTCGGACTCTCCCTTCACAATACAAGGCCTTATCGCACACACCGCCACCGATTTAACCCCGGAAACAGACACGATATCCCTGGTGAAAGCAAGCCGCTTGGATTCCATGGGAAGCGGTTCGGAGCCCTCTGTGTTGGCAATATCGTCAATCACCATGTGGCCATTCATTCCAAT